>NZ_JBMVJC010000001.1:0-169957 GCF_049893385.1 Streptococcus sp. VTCC 12905
GAGATAAAAAGAAAAACACAGATAGTTCGGCTGAATTTCATCAAAATCAGCTTGAATCTATCTGTGTTTTTTATTTACTGGCTAGTTTTTGCCCAGCCTCGTCGTTTCCCCAAAAAAACAGAAGGAAACGAACATGGCGGATTGAGTTGGCGCTCAATCCCTTTTTCAAACTTATTATACAATAAACTAAAATTGTTTGACAATTTTTTATCTACATCATCAAAAAAGTGTTACTCCCGAGTTTGTCAGTTGAAAAACAAAAAAGCTCTCTAAATGCTATCAAATAAACGTTTTGGGAGATTTTTTGAGTTATAAATTGTGTTGTGCATGCAGTTTTTCCCTAACTTTTGAATATCTTCATATCCGACAGTTCGACAATCCCAAGTTATTCCTAATAAATGAAGTAACTTACTTGCTTCCTGGTTCTGCTTGACTATATATCCCTTGTCCCATATCTGCAGCTAACATACTGACTTAGCCTTTAACCAATCTAGTAGGCCTCATTTTCTTACCGGTAATGTAATAATGTGTATCATCAATAATTTGATAAAGCACTTTAAAAAACTAGTATACGATGTTTTTCTATCTAGACATAAATAAGATGATTTCCAATTCTATTTTAGATTCTAGAAAATAAACCTAAACTTTCGTAAATTCTTGTAGGAAGCAGATTGCAATTATATTAGCCCCAAAAGAAAGATTCAGTTTTATCAAACTGTTGAAGTTCAATCGAAAATAACAGATGAGAATACTTATGAAGACTGGCTAATAAAAAGAATGGTGGAGCTTAACAAGGCCAAGCGCGACTGGATAGAAGACATACTTTCAAGGTATGGAGACTTGGATGAGGTTGCGACAGGTCAGAGACAGATTAGTGAAGTTGATAAAGAAGATGGTAGAAAGATTCTTAACCCTTATCGAAATATGTTATTAGATACTGAAAAGCTTACAGATTCGGATCAGGAAAACTATTATTTGGATTCTCATCAAGAAATAATTTCTGATTTGGAAGATATTTTTCCACAACCTCATATCGAATAAAGTAAAACGGAAGCAGCTGTTCAAAACTGTTTCCGTTTTTTCTTTATTCATCAATCGCAAAGACCAGAACCATAATTTGGATAAATGTAAATCCTAAAATAAATGGCAGAGCTTCCCATGAAATAACATCGATCATTTCATTGACAACGACAGTTGGTCGTGTAAAAATGTCCCAGGAATTCAGTCGAGCATAGCGACCAATATGGATTGCAAAGCTAGAGAGAAAGGACAGGCCACCAATTAGGACTAGGCGGAGCCAATAGGACTTGATGGCAAAAGCGGAGAAGATAAGTCTTAAACTCTCCACGCCGCTCATGACCCCAAAGAAAATACTTGGGACATAAAGCATAAATAGAATCATACTTTCTCTTTGCCATAGAACTGTGTTGGCAAAGTGCATATGAACAATATCTGTCACCATGTAAAATGTGTTAGGATAAAAGAAAAGCCAAAGGACAACGGTGATGAATTTGATGAATCCGTTTTTAGAAAAATGGGTCAGAATGGCAAAATCTAATGAAACCAAGGCCAAAAACATATTCCATGTTAAATCAGGCGCCTTGATACCGTAACGATAGAGTCCAGCAGCGATAACAATGAAGAAAAGGTGGATAAGACAATTTTTCTTAGTAAACATAGCATACCTCTTTCTATTTGGATTACAGTGATTACAGTATAGTATAGCATAGATGGAAGAAGAATAATAATGAGAACCATTTTGTGATTTAGCTGAAATTATGATAAAATGAAGTATTGTCAATAACAGAGTTTCATTTGCTCTGAATTTGAAAGGAAAAAAAGCATGACAAAAACACCGTTTTATATCACCACACCGATTTATTATCCGTCTGGAAAACTTCATATCGGTTCAGCTTACACGACCATTGCCTGCGATGTATTGGCTCGTTACAAACGCCTTATGGGGCATGAGGTCTATTATTTAACAGGTCTTGATGAGCACGGTCAAAAGATCGAAGAAAAGGCAAAAGATGCTGGATTAACTCCACAAGCTTATGTAGACGGCATGGCGGTCGGCGTGAAAGAACTTTGGAAACTTCTTGATATTTCATATGATAAGTTTATTCGCACAACAGACGATTACCATGAACAAGTGGTGGCAGATGTTTTTGAAAAATTGCTGGCTCAAGATGATATTTACTTGGGTGAATATTCTGGTTGGTACTCTGTTTCAG
Source organism: Streptococcus sp. VTCC 12905 (assembly GCF_049893385.1). Classification (NCBI taxonomy): domain Bacteria; kingdom Bacillati; phylum Bacillota; class Bacilli; order Lactobacillales; family Streptococcaceae; genus Streptococcus; species Streptococcus sp. VTCC 12905. The sequence continues at coordinate 2,235 of NZ_JBMVJC010000001.1, forward strand.
ACGAAGAATTCTTCACAGAAAGCCAATTGGCAGAGGTATTCCGTGATGAAAATGGTAAGGTAACAGGCGGGATTGCTCCAAGTGGACATGAGGTTGCTTGGGTATCAGAAGAATCTTACTTCCTCCGCCTCAGCAAATATCAAGATAAATTGGTTGAATTCTTCAATGCTCACCCAGACTTTATCCAACCTGATGGTCGAATGAATGAAATCATGAAAAACTTCATCGAGCCAGGCTTGGAAGATTTGGCAGTATCCCGTACATCCTTTACATGGGGAGTACCTGTTCCGTCTAATCCAAAACACGTTGTTTACGTATGGATAGATGCTCTGCTTAACTATGCGACTGCTTTGGGCTACGGTCAGGAAGAGACAGCCAACTATGATAAGTTCTGGAATGGAACTGTTTACCACATGGTTGGAAAGGACATTCTTCGCTTCCACTCTATTTACTGGCCAATCATGCTTATGATGTTGGATATGAAGCTGCCAAATCGCTTGGTTGCTCACGGCTGGTTTGTCATGAAAGATGGCAAGATGTCTAAGTCTAAGGGAAATGTTGTTTACCCAGAAATGTTAGTCGAGCGTTACGGCTTGGATCCACTGCGTTACTACCTCATGCGTAGTCTACCAGTCGGTTCTGACGGAACCTTCACGCCAGAAGACTATGTTGGTCGTATCAACTACGAACTAGCCAACGACCTTGGAAACTTGCTCAATCGTACGGTTGCTATGATAAACAAGTATTTTGGTGGTCAGGTGCCAACTTTTGTTGCCGACGTGACTGATTTTGATGCAGACTTGGCGGCAGTAGTAGCTGACAACTTGGCAAGATACCACAAGTATATGGAAGCAGTTGACTATCCACGCGCTTTGGAAGCTGTTTGGAATATCATCTCCCGTACCAACAAGTACATTGATGAAACTGCACCTTGGGTCTTGGCAAAAGAAGAAGCTGACCGCGACAAGTTGGCAGCGGTTATGGCTCACTTGACAGCAGGTCTTCGTGTGGTGGCGCACCTCATTCAACCATTCATGATGACGACGTCTAATGCCATTATGGAACAGCTTGGTTTGGGTACTGTATTTGACCTTGAAAACCTTGACTTTGCAGGTCTTCCAGCTGGTTTGACAGTGGTCGCAAAAGGCACGCCTATCTTCCCACGACTGGATATGGAAGAGGAAATCGCCTATATCCAAGCCCAAATGGGTGGCAGCTCTGCTATTTCCCAAGAGGAAGAAAAAGAGTGGGACCCAGCTGACGTAGAACTCGAAAATAAGAAAGCTGCGATCAAGTTCGAGGACTTCGACAAGGTAGAAATCCGTGTGGCCGAAGTCAAAGAAGTAGCCAAAGTAGAGGGATCTGACAAGTTGCTCAAGTTCCGTCTGGACGCAGGTGACGGTCAAGACCGCCAAATCCTGTCCGGTATCGCCAAATACTATCCAAATGAGCAGGAGTTGGTCGGTAAGAAAGTCCAAATCGTTGCCAACCTCAAGCCGCGTAAGATGATGGGCTTGCTCAGCCAGGGCATGATCCTCTCAGCCGAACATGGTGACAATTTAACACTCTTAACTGTCGATCCATCTGTGCCAAACGGCAGTCAGATTGGGTAAGATAACTCAAACACTCAGTGAATCTGGGTGTTTTTTTGCGAACTAATATAGAAAGGAGGTTCTATGTTAATTGCACTTGATGAAGATGGGCAAGTTTTTAATGTCTTGGAAAATCCTGCGCCACAAGGTCGATATTTTTGTCCAGGTTGTGGAGGCCTAGTCCGATACAAATCCGGAAAAGTTCTGCGTTCGCACTTTGCCCACGTCACCCTGCGGGACTGCCACTATTTTTCCGAGAATGAGTCCACCCAACATCTGTCACTCAAGTCTTGTCTGTACAGGTGGTTAGTCAATACCGAACGAGTTGAACTTGAAAAATGCCTGCAGGAGTTAGGTCAGATAGCGGACTTATTTGTCAATGATTGTTTAGTCATGGAAGTCCAATGTTCCAGTCTGCCGATTTCTCGTTTGCAGCTGAGGACGCAAGCCTATCGTGAGGCTGGTTATCTGGTTCTTTGGTTGCTTGGCAAGGATTTGTGGCTCAAGGAACGACTGACCAATTTGCACAAGCAATTTCTCTCTTTTAGTATGAATATGGGTTTTCACCTCTGGGAATTGGATGACGAGAAAAAAGAATTGCGGCTCCGTTACCTTATTCATGAAGACTTACGAGGTAAGGTCCACTGTCTGACAAAGGTTTTTCCATTTGGCGAGGGAAATTTATTGGAAATCTTGCGTCAGCCCTTTGCCAAGCAAATCCTATCTAGCATGACTTGTCCTATGGATGAGGATTTGCCTCGCTACATTGCTCAACAGCTTTTTTACAAATCCCCCAAATGGCTCGCTCTGCAAGCGGAGGCTTATGGACGTGGAGAAAATCTACTGACCAAGACAGTATTTGACTGGTTTCCCCACATCCGACTGCCCCGCTCTGCCATTGGCTTTGCCCAGATACAGGTAAATTTGAACTCGGTTTACCAGGACTTTGATGGCTATTATGCTAGGGTTAAAGACAAGAGAAATCAAGTCCTTTATCCACCAGTTATTTACCTTAAAAAATAATGCAATCGTTCTCACCTCCCGTTGGAAAGTGGGGCATTTTTATGTTAAAATATGGAATACGGAGGATTTATTATGTCTAAACAACGTCATGAAATTGAAGAAAAATACCAGTGGGATTTGACCACTATTTTTCCAAGCGATGAAGCTTGGGAAGAAGAATTAGCTTCATTACAAGCAGAAACTGAAACGGCAAAGGATTTTGCTGGCCACTTGCTTGATTCGGCTAAAAGTCTCTTAGATATTAGTGAAACACAACTCGGTCTCATGCGTCGCATTGAAAAACTCTATGTCTATGCGTCTATGAAGAACGATCAAGATACTCGTGAAGGTAAATACCAGGAATTTCAGGCTAAAGCCATGGGCTTGTATTCGGCCTTTTCACAGGCTTTTGCATTCTATGAACCTGAATTTATGGCTATTACTGAGGAACAGTTGAAAGCATTCATGGATGAAGAGCCAACTTTGGTGCAGTACAGCCATCAATTTGAAAAACTCTTAGCAGCTAAGGACCATGTTTTGTCACAAGAAATTGAAGAAGTATTGGCTGCTACGAGTGAGATTTTTGAATCTCCAGCTGAAACTTTCTCTGTTTTGGATAATGCAAGTATCCTATTCCCTGAAATTGCGGATGAAGAGGGACATTTGGTACCACTTTCTCACGGTAACTACATCCACTTTATGGAGTCTAAAAACCGCGACGTCCGTCAAGAAGCATATGAGGCTATGTACGGAACCTATGAGCAGTTTCAGCATACCTACGCTAAGACTCTGCAGTCAAACGTTAAGGTCAATAACCTGAAAGCACGTTTGCGGAAGTACGACTCAGCCCGTCACGCATCTCTTGCAGCCAATTTTATTCCAGAATCTGTTTACGATACATTAGTTGAGGCAGTCAACAAGCACCTCCCGCTCTTGCACCGTTATATCAATCTGCGAAAGAAACTCTTGGGTATTGACGACTTGAAGATGTACGATATGTACACGCCATTGTCAGATTTTAGCACCAAGATTTCCTATGAAGATGCACTCAAAAAATGCCAAGAAACCTTGGAAATCTTCGGTGAGGATTATTCGGCTATTGTAAAAGAAGCCTATGAGAATCGTTGGATTGATGTCCATGTCAATGAAGGAAAACGCTCAGGAGCATATTCAGGTGGTGCCTACGACACAAACGCCTTCATGCTTCTCAACTGGCAAGATAACTTGGATAACATGTACACCCTTATCCATGAAACAGGACATTCTCTTCATTCCATGTTGACTCGTAAGACTCAACCCTATGTCTATGGCCATTATTCACTTTTCTTAGCTGAAATTGCGTCAACTACCAACGAAAACCTTCTGACAGAAAAACTATTGGCAGAAGTAGAAGATGACAAGGAACGCTTTGCTATTCTCAACCATTACCTAGATGGTTTCCGTGGTACAGTCTTCCGCCAGACACAATTTGCCGAGTTTGAACAAGCTATCTATAAGGCAGACCAAGAAGGTCAAGTCTTGACGGCTGATTTCCTCAATAAATTATACGCTCAGACTAACGAAAAATACTACGGACTTTCTGCAGAAGAAAACCCAGAAATCCAGTTTGAGTGGGCTCGCATCCCACACTTCTATTACAATTTCTATGTCTATCAATATGCGACAGGTTTTGCGGCAGCATCAGCTCTCGCAAACAAGATTGTCAATGGTAGTCCAGAAGACAAAGAAAACTATCTCAACTACTTGAAGGCTGGTAGCTCAGATTATCCCCTCAACGTCATTGCAAAAGCTGGTGTAGATATGACCAAGGAAGACTATCTTAACGATGCTTTCAAAGTTTTTGAAGCACGCCTAACTGAATTGGAAGAGCTTGTTGAAAAAGGGTTACATCTCTAAAATGATTTCCTATAAGCGTTCGATTGTGATACCAGTTGCAGTCAGTATTGGTTTGGTTTTAATTGGAATTGGCTTAATGACAAAGCCGGAACCAGCATTGGTTTCGGGATTGTGTTATTTATTGCTGAGCATTCCGTTAGCATTATATGTTTATTTCTTGCGCAAACAGGGAGCTGTCTTTGTCTTGAATGAGCAGTATTTAGAATATCAAAGCAAAGCAGCAGGAGACTATCAGCGCCATTCTTTAGATGAGATTGCGGAGATTCGCTACCTTGTTTCTCCTGTCTATCGTGGCTATCAGTCGAAACGTCTGCGAATTGTAGGAAATAAGGGAGCACTACTTGCAGTCGTCAATTTGAATAAGCTTGATGGTTCAGATTTTAATGATATATACCATTTTGTAGAGCAAGTAGCACCGTATATAAAATGGGACTTTTCAAATTCATAAAGTGGAGGTACTATGTTAACGGAAGAACTGCTACAGGATATTTTTGAACTGGCGGACCTCATGTCAAATGGTGATAGGGAGCTATTTCTCCAGCTTAGAGATGTGGTTTTTGCTAGTGATCCGAATCAGATTTTAAACTCTATTGAACGCATCCTAGAACCAGATTCATTTGATGATTTCTTGGACCGTGTTGGGGAGTCTGAAAAGGAAAATCTTTGGATAATCTTGATAAAATTACTAGAGCATTTTGATTATATTTGTGTGCGTGATTATAAGGACAATCTTGAAGATTTTATCTACTTTTTTGACCGTCTTCATCAAGTCCGCAATGCAGGGATTTCTCTCAAATTGGATTCGGATGGATTAAATCCAGCTGCCTCTATTTCAGAATGGGCAAGAGTCATTGATAGCAAATATCTTGATGAACATTTTTGTCTAGGGGCAGTGGATATTGACACCGATAATTACTATCTCTTTTTCAGTAAGCAAGCGACTTTTGTTCGACTTCAAGAACTAGCTGGAAATTTAGGGTATCGAATTGATTACGCCAAAAAAATGTAAAGAAAAGGTGGGGAAACCTACCTTTTAGTGTGTTGATGAAGAAAATCTTGTCGGCTTATGATATAATGGATTCTATGGTCGAATCATATAGTAAAAACGCAAATCACAATATGCGCCGTCCTGTCGTTAAGGAAGAAATTGTGGACTTTATGCGAACACGTCAGGCGCAAAATACAGGGTTTTTGAAAGAACTGGAAGAGTTCGCTCGTCAAGAAAATATTCCAATTATTCCACATGAAACAGTTGCTTTCTTTCGGATTTTGATGCAAACCTTGCAGCCTCAAGAAATATTAGAAATTGGAACAGCTATTGGTTTTTCGGCGTTATTAATGGCTGAGAACAGTCCCAAATCACACGTTACAACAATCGATCGAAATGAAGAAATGATTGGTTTTGCTAAGGAAAACTTTGCCAAATATGATCAGCGCCAGCAGATTGAATTGCTGGAAGGGGAAGCAATGGATTTGTTACCAACTCTCCCTGATGATACCTATGACTTTGTCTTCATGGACTCTGCTAAGTCTAAATACATTGTCTTTTTACCGGAAGTATTAAAAAAGGTAAAAGTGGGTGGTTTGATTGTTCTTGATGATATTTTTCAAGGTGGTGATATCGCAAAGGACATTAAGGAAGTGCGTAGAGGACAACGAACCATCTACAGGGGTCTACAACGCTTGTTTCAGGCAACCTTAAATCATCAAGATTTGACTGCTAGTTTGGTTCCAATGAGCGATGGATTACTGATGATTCGTAAGAATAGTGCTAATATTACCCTTGAAATAGAAGAAATTTAAGAAAAATTAAAGCTTTTGTGTTATAATATAGAGGTTATTGAATAAAAGGAGACAGTTTTTCTATGAAGAAAACTAAAAAATTTCTTGCAGGAGCGGTAACTTTATTGGCTGCTGCAACTTTAGCAGCATGTTCATCAAGTGCCGATAAAGACATCATCACGATGAAAGGTAGCACCATCTCTGTTTCAGAATTTTATGATAAAGTAAAATACAATTCTCAAGCACAGCAGGTTTTGCTTTCTATGATTATTAGTGACGTATTCGAAAAAAAATACGGTGATAAAGTTTCTGCTCAAGAAGTAGATGATGCATATAATGATATGGCAGAGCAGTATGGTGACTCTTTTGCCTCTGCACTTGCATCAGCTAGTTTGACTGAGGAGACATATAAAGATCAAATCCGTACAAACAAATTGGTTGAATATGCAGTTAAGAAAGCCGCAGAAAAAGAGTTAACGGATGATGCATATAAGAGTGCTTATGAAGCTTATACACCAGAAGTAACAGCTCGTATTATTAGGTTAGATGATGAGACTAAAGCAAAAGAAGTACTTGCATCTGCACAAGCAGAGGGCGCAGATTTTGCTCAATTAGCGAAAGACAATTCTACTGATACTGATACAAAAGATGATGGTGGAAAAATTACATTTGACTCATCATCTACTACTGTTCCAACTGAAGTAAAAACCGCTATCTTCGCCTTGGATGCTGGTCAAGTCGGTGCATCAGTTATATCCGTTTTGGATACATCAACATATACAACCAGCTACTATGTTGTAAAATTAGAGTCTAAGACTGAGAAATCTGATAACTGGAAAGATTACAAAGACAAATTGAAAGAAATCATTCTTGCTGAAAAACAAGCAGATTCTACTTTTGTCTCTAACGTCATTAAGACTGCTCTCCAAGACGCGAATGTGAAAGTAAAAGACTCAGCATTCCAAAACTTGTTGTCACAATACATCACAACTGAAGAAAGTAGTTCATCTACTGAATCTTCTAGTTCATCTTCATCAACAACTGAATCTTCAACAGAATCTTCATCATCAACGACTGAATCTAGTTCATCTGGTGAATAATGAGCAACATATATTAAGATTAGATACTTGACACCTTAGTTCAGAAAATTGGCGGTTGTTGCGAGCCATCTAAGCCAAGTATTTTGCTACTTAATACTACAATTGAATAGTGGAACCTGGATTCACAGTTTAGCCGATCTATCTTTCATAAGAAATGCTTTACTACTGAATACTGGTTCTTAAATGAGAATGACAAGTCATTGAATGAAGGTGGTACCGCGGTTCTTCGCCCTTCGTTTGATTTCTTGTTATTTTTTTGAGGTGATTATGAAACAATTTCTAGTGAAACAACGGTTTACGTTTGGCGGTGAAAAATTTGACATCCAAGATAATTTTGGACAATTGGCCTATCAAGTTAAAGGAAGTTTTTTAGAAATTCCGAAACGCTTTACTGTTACCAATGACCAAGGTATTGAAATTTGTCAGATTACGAAAAAAGTGTTTTCTTTCCTGCCTCAGTTTACAATTGTTATGGCTAATGGCCATTCTTTCTATTTACAAAAGAAATTAACATTTTTTAAAGACCGGTATACGGTCGAAAATTTAGGTTTGCTTTTAGAAGGCAATCTTTGGGACCTTGATTTTCGTTTGAGAACTCCGGATGGTCAACTAGTTGCTGAAATTTCCAAAGAACTTTTTCATTTAACTTCCCATTATTCTGTAACGGTTGTAGATGATGGTTATGCTGATTTAGTTATTTCTTTAGTAGTTGCCATTGACTATGTGGAAATGATGGAAGCTGCATCTAGTTCTTAATAGTTTATCACTGAAAGTTTTTCTAAAAACAAGCAATCTATTGGTGTTGGTTCCTGTTCCCTGGAACCATATGTGTTTTGAAAACAAATTGAAATTTTTAACAAAGGAATGGTTCGGTTAGGATATTTTCGAATAAAAGCCAACCTAAAAACAAATGAAAGAAAACGTTCAGTTCAGCTAGTTAGTTAAATTGAACCCGCCCGGAAGGGTTGCTTCTTTCAATTGCTGACTTCTCAAAATATCTAAACGAAAGGAAAGGGTATCGAGTTTATTATGAAATGAACTCGGGCTACGGACTTTCCCCTCAATTATTACTATATGAAAGGAAACGTTCAATTTAGATAATTTTCTGAATTGAACCCGAGCTAAAAGCGTCGAGAAAAAAGATAGACCGACTAGTGCGCTGGCGCACAGCGTTGGTCTCCTATTTTCTTCTCGCTTTCTTAACGCTCTTGGTATTTTAATTATGCATCAATTATCTTCTGCTCAAATCCGTCAAATGTGGTTGGATTTCTGGAAATCTAAGGGACACGCAGTTGAGCCTTCTGCAAATCTTGTTCCGGTGAATGATCCGACTTTGCTTTGGATTAACTCTGGTGTGGCAACTCTTAAAAAGTATTTTGATGGTTCTGTGATTCCCGATAACCCACGTATCACTAATGCTCAAAAATCAATTCGTACCAACGATATCGAAAATGTTGGTAAAACTGCTCGTCACCATACTATGTTTGAAATGCTTGGGAATTTCTCTATTGGAGATTATTTCCGTGATGAAGCAATCGAATGGGGTTTTGAATTGCTAACTAGCCCGGAATGGTTTGGTTTCCCTAAAGAAAAATTGTACATGACATATTATCCAGACGATAAAGATTCATATAATCGTTGGATTTCACTTGGTGTGGAACCAAGTCACTTGATTCCACTGGAAGACAATTTCTGGGAAATTGGTGCTGGCCCTTCTGGTCCAGATACAGAAATCTTCTTTGATCGTGGTACTGAATTTGACCCTGAGAATATCGGTATTCGTCTTTTGGAAGAAGATATTGAAAACGACCGTTACATCGAGATTTGGAATATTGTACTTTCACAATTTAACGCTGATCCAGCAGTTCCTCGTTCAGAATATAAAGAATTACCTAATAAAAATATTGATACGGGTGCAGGTTTAGAACGTTTAGCAGCTATTTTCCAAGGAGCTAAAACAAACTTTGAGACTGACCTCTTCTTGCCTATTATTCGTGAAGTTGAAAAACTATCTGGTAAAACATACGATCCAGATGGTGATAACATGAGTTTCAAAGTAATTGCGGACCATATTCGCGCTCTTTCATTTGCCATTGGAGATGGGGCTCTCCCTGGTAATGAGGGACGTGGCTACGTTCTCCGTCGTCTTCTCCGTCGTGCTTCAATGCATGGTCAACGTTTGGGGATTTCTGGACCATTTTTATATAAGTTAGTTGAAATTGTGGGTCACATTATGGAGAGCTACTATCCTGAAGTACTTGAAAAACGTGATTTTATTGAAAAGATTGTAAAACGCGAGGAAGAGACTTTTGCCCGTACTATTGATGCTGGTAGTGGTCACTTAGATCAATTATTGGCTCAGTTAAAAGAGGCAGGGAAGGATACACTTGAAGGTAAGGATATCTTTAAACTGTATGATACTTATGGTTTCCCAGTGGAGTTAACTGAAGAATTGGCTGAAGATGCAGGATATAAAATTGACCACAAAGGTTTTAAAGCTGCGATGAAAGAGCAACAAGATCGTGCGCGTGCAGCAGTTGTCAAAGGTGGTTCAATGGGAATGCAAAATGAAACATTGGCTGGAATTACAGAATCTTCAACTTTTGTATACGGGCAAACCAAGCTTGACGCGACATTATCTGTAATCATTGCAGAAAATGAGCGTACAGAAGCAGTTTCAGAAGGTCAAGCATTATTAGTATTCAATCAAACGCCATTTTATGCGGAGATGGGTGGTCAGGTTGCCGATCGTGGTGTTGTTAAAAATGCCAATGGCGATATTGTAGCGACTGTCCTTGATGTTCAAAAAGCACCAAACGGGCAACCATTGCATAAGGTTGAGCTACATGCTAGCATTTCACTTGGTCAGGTGTATACACTTGAGCTTGATACAAAACGTCGCAATGGTGTAGAGAAGAACCATACTGCAACTCACCTGCTCCATGCAGCTCTTCACAACATCATTGGTGAACACGCAACACAGGCTGGTTCCTTGAATGAGCAAGACTTCCTACGCTTTGACTTCACTCACTTTGAAGCGGTTACGGCAGAAGAACTTCGTCGCATTGAAGAAGAAGTCAATGAACAAATCTGGAATGCTATTCCTGTTGTGACAGTAGAGACTGATATTGATACTGCTAAAGAAATGGGAGCTATGGCACTCTTTGGGGAAAAATATGGTAAAGAAGTTCGAGTTGTTACAATTGGTGATTATTCTATCGAACTTTGTGGTGGTACACATGTAAGCAATACGTCTGAAATCGGTATCTTCAAGATTTTAAAAGAAGAGGGTATTGGATCAGGTACTCGCCGTATCATCGCAGTGACTGGCCGTGAAGCCTTCTTTGCCTATCGTGACCAAGAAGATGCTTTGAAAGAAGTAGCGGTGACTATCAAATCCCCACAAATCAAGGAAGTACCAAACAAGGTTGCAAGTCTTCAAGAACAAGTTCGTGAATTGCAAAAAGAAAATGCTTCTCTGAAAGAAAAAGCAGCCGCAGCGGCAGCTGGTGATGTATTCAAAGATGTGAAAGAAGCTAACGGAGTTCGCTTTATTGCCAGCCAAGTTCAAGTTTCGGATGCAGGTGCTCTCCGTACTTTTGCGGACAACTGGAAACAAAAAGACTACTCAGATGTATTGGTGCTAGTCGCTTCTATCGGTGACAAGGTCAATGTCCTTGTAGCTAGCAAATCAAGTAATGTACATGCTGGTAATCTTATCAAAGTTCTTGCGCCTATCGTAGCAGGTCGTGGTGGTGGTAAGCCAGACATGGCCATGGCAGGTGGTAGTGATGCTTCTGCAATCCAAACACTCTTAAACAGTGTAGCAGAAAACTTATAATATCTTATTCCAAACTCCATTGGGAGTTTGGTTTTTTCTATGGCTTGTGATACAATGAAGGAAATCCATCAGCAAAAGGGAAAAGATATGAATTTATTATTTGTAATTGATGATGCTTATGTTGAACAGGTTAAAGTAGTCTTATACTCCATCGTTCAACAGATGCCAAAACAGGCATTTCAGGTGTTCTTAATGCAGCAGGTTCTTTTGAAAAAGCACTCTGAAATCAAGCGTTTTGTGGAGAATCTGGGAATGACTTATCATCCAATCGTGGTCGGAGAGGATACTTTTGCAAGTGCTCCTACAACAGACCGTTATCCTCAAACCATTTATTACCGTCTTCTTGCACATGAATTTTTACCAGAAGAAGTGGATAAAGTCCTTTATTTAGATGCGGATTTGATTTGCCTAAATGGTTTTGGGGAGCTTTATGAGATGGAGATGGGGGAGCAGTACTATGTGGCTGCTAGTCATAATGAAGATGGTAAGCTTTTAGATTATATTAATAAGCTTCGACTGAAAAATTTTGAAATGGATTCTTCTTACTTCAATTCAGGTGTTCTCTTGATGAACTTAAAAGCTATTCGTTCCCATGTGAAACGAGAGGATATTTTAAACTTTATCAAAAATAATCGTAATCGATTGATTTTACCTGATCAGGATGTACTTAATGGTCTTTATGCTGACAAGGTGATCCCGATTCCAGATGAAGTGTACAACTATGATGCACGCTACAGTTTGATTTATCAAATAAAAAGTCAGGGAAAGTGGAATTTGAATTGGGTGATTGACCAGACAGTTTTCTTACATTTTGCTGGTCGAGATAAGCCATGGAATCAAAATTATTTAGGACGTTACTCTGCTCTTTACAAATTTATTTCCAGTTTGGCACGTAAGTTTGAAGAAACTCTCTCCTAAATTTGAATTGGTTAAACCTAGAAATTTGTTGAATTAGACAAGCGGGAATAGCAAGGCGCACGTCAGGCTGAAACAGTTCACTGAACGGTTTCACTCCCCCTGACTGTTGAAGCCAATCACCCACTGCGTTGAAGTGTTGATATGAACTCTGAGAAGTGGTTCTGGTCTTGAGCCCAGCCTCTTCTCTTACGTTGAATTAAATAAATATAATTAAAATGACTTTATTCTGGATGAATGATTTTAGATGCGGGAGAGAATTATGGGAAAATGTTTGGTCATAGGATCAACAGTCTGTGATGTAATGATATATTTGGATCAACTACCGGGTCGTCAAGGAGATACGCACATAAGAAAACAAGTTATGTCTCTCGGTGGTTGTGCTTTCAATGTTGTTACTATTCTCCACCACCTCGGGGTAGATTATGATTTTATTTCACCGGTTGGCTCAGGTCTTTATGGAACATTCGTTAAAAGTGAATTAAAGAAACTAGGTATTGAAACGTCAATTGCTTTAGATGGAGAAAATGGCTGTTGCTACTGTTTTGTAGAGTCAGATGGTGAACGAACATTTTTATCGCATCATGGAGTAGAATATCGTTTTGATCCCTCTTGGTTGGAAGGACTTGATTTATCCTCTTATGAATATATCTATGTCTGTGGATTAGAATTGGAAGAGGAAACGGGGCAGCTATTGGTCGATAGTTTGACAGATTGTCCGCTTCCCATTATCTTTGCGCCTGGACCGCGGGGAAATAAAATTGCTTCAGAAAGAATGCAACAGTTACTGGATTTGTCTCCAATCTTGCATGTAAATGAGCAGGAATCAATTGATTTAACTCATGAGGTAGATGTGGAGAAGGCTACAATACAGCTATTCAATCGGACTGGCCGAGCAGTGATTGTGACCAGAGGAAAAAATGGGGCGATTGCTTTTGATGGGGGCTGGCATAAAGTGGCTAGTTTTCCAGCAACTGTAAAAGATACGATCGGAGCAGGTGATAGTCATGTTGGAGCTTTGATGGCTGCACTGGCAATCGGAAAAAACCTAAAACAAGGCTTGAAATTTGCCAATCTTGTCTCTAGCTATATCGTATCTCAGGAGGGCGTCCATCTTGAAGAGATACAGTATAAAGAATTAAAAGAGCATTTAACGAATATAGGAGAATGGGAGTGGGAAAGAACTCGACAGTCTAAAAAAAGTTCGTCAACAAGTCTTTATTTCTAGTTGTTGAGCTGAAACAGTCTATTCCTAGACTTCAATTTATGTGAGCTGACTGCCGTCAGCTTATATCTCCAACTTTAAAAGGTCTCCCAGACCTTTTAAACTCCCACCCCCGCACAGCTCAAACTGTCTGGGAGACAGTTTGAGGTTGGAGATAAAGCGAACTTTGTTCGCAACAGTCGTAATGGTCAGATTTGGAGTGTGAAACACGAACTGCTGAGATTTGCTGTGCAAATCTTATCTCCTACCTTTAACAGTCTCCCAGACTGTTAAAGCCAATCAACCACTGCGCTGAGATGTTGACACGAACTCTGAGAAGCGAGGATGGACTTTCTGCCCAGCCTCTTTTTTTATTTTTTACGAATAACTAGATAGAACGATGACAAGGTTTTATTACATTATGACTATCATCATAAACTTTTTGACAAAAATTAATGTTTTTTTGACAAAGATAGTTGTCAAAAAGAAAAAGAAGTGTTACAATGATATCGAGATAAAATGATGGAAACGAATTCATCAATCAAAAAAATAAAGAAAGAGAATATTATGAAAAAGATCAATACTATTCCCATGGCTCAATTTGTACATGTATCTGCAGTTGCCTATTTAGTTTTTGTCATACTATCAGATGTTATGAAGTGGCAACAATTGGATCATACTCAAGTGACCCTTGCCATTTGTCTAATTGTAATGACAACTGATATTTTTGAAAAAAAGAGCAAAAGAAATAGAAATGTAGCAGGAGAACAGTAATATGGAGAAATGGAAAGAATTTTGTAAGGGTGTCTATTTTGGTTTATTAGCAATTGGATTTTTTATCTTCCTCCTGAATGATTTCTATTGGTTGATGAAGGAGCCATCTTATCAAGTTGACTTCCAACTATACCTTTCTATCGCTGTTGGATTCCTTATTATTCCGTTTTTTATAAAGGTAGGTTTTGGTTTAGAGAAAAAATTCCAAAACAACTAGATAATGTCTGGGAAGGTAGATATGAATATCAATAATAAGAAAAAAACTCTTGTCGCAGTTACAGGTTTTACAAGGTGAATCCAGTTTGCCTTTCTTATTCGCTATACTCTATTCTTTCGTTCGGAAGCTCATATTCGGTTATGAAATGCCTATGGTGCTTCTTTTAATAATGACGTGTTTTTGTTGAAGTTAGACTTAGCTATTTGCAAAGAAAGGGAGAAGAAAAATGGAAGCTAAAAAGAAATTATTTGAAGTCAATATCAAGGAAAATAAGAAGTTTGTTTGGGGATTGAATATTCTTGCTGTGGCACTCATCTTTCCATTTGCGTACATATTTGGAAAGATAGGATCTTTGTTGCTCGTTGACGGTGCACAAAATCTTGAAATGGACTTACTTGAATTATGGTTAGGTTTGCTACTGTATTTTCTTTTAATAGCCGTGCATGAGGCTATCCACGGAATATTCTTCAAAGTTTTTTGTCCTGAAAATCCTGTTAAATTTGGTTTTAAATGGAAATCGGGCATGGCCTATGCGACCAGTCCAGGCTCACTCTACAATCGAATGCAAATGCTAGTAATCAGCCTGGCTCCCTTTGTTGTGATTAGTTTGGTTTTGACTATGGTAACAGGTTTAGGGATGATGAATACCTTTCTTTACTTCATGTTAGCAACCATGCACGCTGCCTCTTGTGCAGGCGATTTCTACTATACCTATCTTTTATTGGTTAAGTTTGCCAAGGGAAATATAGCTGTCGAAGACACAGAAACAGGCTTGATTATCTATCAAGCTTAGAAAGGAAATATCATGGAATATGTCTTAAAAAATCGGCTCAAGGAATTGCGAGCCAGAGATGGTCTCAATCAGACAGAGCTAGCAAAGTTAGCAGAAGTATCGCGGCAGACCATTAGCTTGATTGAGCGGGGCGAATACACGCCCTCGGTGGTCATTGCCATGCGTATAGCACAGATTTTTAATGAAAATGTGGAGAATGTCTTTCAATTAGTGGAGGTAGAAAAATGAAACAAGGAAAACAAATTTCAACAAAACAAAGATGGATGAGATATTCAGCGTATATGCTGATTTCAGCAATTTTGGGTGGCTCTATCGGTTTCTTTGGAGTATTAATCTTTAAATTCAGCCTACCTTCTTATCTCAATTTGGATAATTTTCTAATTTTTTTGAGGATTATTACATTTGTAATTTTCGCTGGAACCGTATATTTTGGTGTTAAAGCTAATCAAAATTATAAACTTTATCATTCCATTTCAGATGAGGATGAAGAACGTGTTGATAAACTATATAAGAAAATGTATCGTAACCTAGAGTACGCGACCATTTCATTCAATGTTGCTGTATCATTGACATTGTTAAATTTGGTTTTAGGATTCGGGGTCACTTTCTTAGAAGAGAGTGCAGTTATGTACGGGTCCATTCTTGACGTAGTTTTCTATGTTATCCTTCTCATCTCTCAGGTTTTTATTGTGAAACTAACTCAGAAAATTCGTGACTATAAGCTTTCTGCTTTTGCAACGGTAAAAGAGGTGAAGGAATTTATGGAGGCTATGGATGAGGGAGAAAAACAAGCTAACTACGAAATGAGTTTTCAAATCGTTTTTACTCTGAATCAAATTGTGTTACCAGGTTTGTATCTATTCCTATTTGTAGTTAGCATGCTATTGCAGGAGCGACAAATTATTGCCTTTCTAGTTGTTGCATTTTTACATATTTACATCAATGTGATGCAGGTTCGCATGATCCGTCGTTACTTTAAATAATTAAACATCAAATCCGTTGATGTGAAAAGAATAAATGACTCGGGAAACTTTTTAAGTGAGTAAATATCTGTTTCCTATCAGTTTTGTTTTTCTCAACTTAGGCAATATTTTCGGAGAATGGCTAGCTACTGGGCAGATTGATTTGTCAAACCTGAATATCCTCTTACCAGTGGTTTTGGGCTTGCCAGCTCTGCTATTGTCATTTAGTTTTCTCTTTTATTACTTCGACGTAAGTGGAAACTCCGTTTCCTTATTTCCAACTTCAAACACTCCACTGGATTGTTTGAACTCACCTTGCCTAACTCAAGTTATGCCTGTGGCTAGTTGCCTTGTACTAAAAGTAAACTAAAAGACTTTATCTTTCAACAAACGAAAAATAATTGTTTATATTAAGGAGATTGCTATGAATAGACTTGGAAATGTGAGATACTGGAATGTGGTAAAAATTGGAGGTTTCTCTTAGTGGGACTGGCTGTCGTTGCATTAAATGTTTTGAGTCAGATGGCGATGTACGCCTTACCAAATTTTGATGGGGATAATTTACTGATTGTCGCATCTTTCTTGCTGGTTGCTGTTGTTCTTGGTCTAATCTTAACGGGCAAATTAGGCCTATGGAAGGGTGAG
This sequence comes from Streptococcus sp. VTCC 12905, assembly GCF_049893385.1. Lineage (NCBI taxonomy): Bacteria > Bacillati > Bacillota > Bacilli > Lactobacillales > Streptococcaceae > Streptococcus > Streptococcus sp. VTCC 12905. Next base: position 18,958 of record NZ_JBMVJC010000001.1, read on the forward strand.
CAGAAGTGGGGAATAGTTGCGAATATTGGTTTTGTTGTACTTACTTTTATCGTTATGTTTGGTCTGAAAATGATTGGCTGGTAATTGATAATGCTAGAAGAGGGTTATGGTCAAACGACTGCCAATCAGGAAGTCCTCAATCGTTCATGTTTGCCGACCTTACTTTTATTTATCTTTACAGGATTATTTGCTCCTGTTTTGGTGGAACTGCTTTTCAGAGGAATTGATATGGGAAAAGTCTTTGGTAAAGATTCTATTGTTGGTCTGTTGCGATGAAGTTTTCTATTTGGTCTTATTCATGTACCGACTAATATCGGATCTTGGTTTATTTATAAGTGGTATGGGCCTAGTACTAGGGCTCGCCTATCAAATTTCTGGCAAGTATACCAATGCACTCATCCTACATAGTCTCAACAATTTTATTGGATTTTTGTTTATGTTGCTAATGCAAAGTATTGGCTTGATTTAGGAGGAAAGATGGAAGTATTTTTGTGGATAGCCTTTGTTTATTTATTATTAAGCTACCTGTCAGATAGAAAAAAAGTGAAGCAGTTGCAAGTTAGGGTAAAAAAGTTGCAGAAAAATACCAAAGGAGAAAATCAGATGTCTGTTTTATTGAAAGAATTGGTCGGAAGAAAAGCCAAAATCCGCTTTGATGAAGAGTTTCTAACTATGTATGAATACACTATTTTAGCAGTTGACGAGGAATGGGTTAAAATTTCTCGTGAATTTGCGGAAGGAAAGATTGAAACCAAGTTGGTTCGAGTAGATAATATAGTCGATCTGACATTCTAGCTAAGAAAAAAAGAAGGGAAAAGGTGTCATGTTAAAATTTATCAAAAACACTGCATTATTGTTTTTATTTTTTGTTGCTTATCAAATTATTACTGGATTTTTGATGGTAGGTCCGACATTACAAGCAATTCCAGAATTTCCAGCTCAATTGATTGAGAATATGATTTGGGTTTGTGCGATTATTGGTATCGTACTCGGAATTGCATTTACAATTGTATTATGGAAATTTGTGTTTTCTCGGCAGACCATTGACTATAGTGTATCTTCATCATGGTTTCATAAGATTTATTGGCCAATTTTACTTTATATTGTATTCTTCATCGTCCAACTTTTAGTGCCAGTATCTGAAAGTCAGAATCAAACTTTGGTCATCCAATTTGTATCTGCCTACCCTTTGGTTGCGTTTTTAGCAGTCGTAGTCTTTGCACCAATATTAGAGGAGTTGATTTTTAGAGGTTTGTTGGCAACCTATTTCTTCCCCAAAATGGCTGATATGAAAACTGTGAGCTTGTATCTGATTGTAACAGGATGTTTGTTTAGTTTGGTGCATGTTCCAGCAACCATTCCACAGTTTTTGATTTATTTCACTATGGGTCTTAATCTTGGTTGGCTTTATCTAATTAGACGAGATATTCGTTATCCAATGGCGCTACATATGATAAATAATGGAATTTCCTATTTGATGATACTATTTTTGGTATAAAAAATAAGCAGCTCAGATGAACTGCTTTTTTTATGTATCTTTTTATAACCCATATAGATAATCATCATCTGTCATGGCTTCCACTTCGCCGAGCAAGTAGCCATTACCGACTTGTGAGAAGAAGTCGTGGTTAGATGTACCGGTTGAGATACCGTTCATGATGATTGGGTTTACATCATCTGCTGAATCAGGGAAGAGTGGATCTTGTCCCAAATTCATGAGGGCTTTATTGGCATTGTAACGAAGGAAGGTTAAGACTTCCTCAGTCCACCCAACTGCATCATAGAGTGAACGTGTATAGTCCTCTTCATTCTCATAAAGTTGGTAAAGAAGGTCATACATCCAGTCGCGGAGTTTGTCTTGTTCTTCGTCGGACAATTCATTGAAACCAAGTTGGAATTTGTAACCAATATAAGTTCCATGAACAGACTCATCACGAATGATTAGTTTGATAATTTCTGCAACGTTGGCCAGTTTGTTGTTACCAAGATAGTAGAGCGGTGTAAAGAAACCAGAATAGAATAGGAAAGTTTCTAGAAATACGCTGGCAACTTTCTTTTCAAGCGCCGTACCATTTTCATAAATTTCGTTAATGATTTTTGCCTTGCGTTGTAAGAATTCGTTGCTATCTGTCCATTCAAAAATTTCCTCAATCTCAGTTTTGGTATTCAAGGTTGAGAAGATAGAAGAGTAGGATTTCGCATGAACAGACTCCATGAATTGGATGTTGTTGTAGACTGCTTCCTCGTGCGGTGTGCGAATATCGTTGCGGAGAGCTTGAACACCTGTTTCAGATTGAAGGGTGTCCAAGAGGGTCAATCCACCGAAGACTTTACCAACCAAGTCTTTTTCTTCCGCTGTGAGTTTACGCCAATCATCCAAGTCATTTGATAAGGGAATCCGCGTATCGAGCCAGAATTGCTCAGTCAATTTTTCCCATGTAGACTTGTCGATTACGTCCTCAATGGCGTTCCAGTTTATGGCTTTGTAGTAGGTTTCCATCATGTTCTCTTTCTTTTTCTTGTATTTCTAATAGTATATCACAAGTAGATAGTAGCCTGTAAAAAAATCCCCCACAAGGGATTTTTAATCGAGCGCTCAATAGTCGCTTCACATCATGAACGCGACAGTGTCGTAAGGTAGCTAGCTAATCCGCCGATAGCGGTTAGCGTAGATTAGCTAGTTGGCTTGCCAACAGCTAATCTTGCTACGTCAGATCACACAACTTTCACATTGGTTTGCTCCGACTTCTTCGCCGTCATCTGTAAAGGTGCGGACGTAGTAGATTGACTTGACGCCCTTGTTGAAGGCGTAGTTACGGAGGATTGAAAGGTCACGGGTGGTTTGTTTGTTCTCCGTTTTCCATTCGTAGAGTTCTTTTGGAAGCTCACTGCGGAGGAAGAGGGTGAGGGACAAACCTTGGTCGACGTGCTCTGTTGCGGCAGCGTAGACATCAATGACCTTACGCATATCCATATCGTAGGCAGACTTGTAGAATGGAATGGTTTCTGTTGACAAGCCGGCTGCTGGATAGTAGATTTTACCGATTTTTTTCTCTTGGCGTTCCTCAATCCGCTGTGTGATTGGGTGAATAGAAGCAGAAACATCGTTGATATAGCTGATAGATCCGTTTGGTGCAACAGCTAGACGGTTTTGGTGATAGAGGCCGTCAGCTTTTACTTTTTCACGGAGGTCAGCCCAATCTTGTCCACTTGGAATGAAAATTCCTTCAAAGAGTTCTTTAACACGGTCAGATTGTGGTTGGTAATCACCCGTAACATACTTGTCGAAATAAGTGCCGTCTGCGTATTTTGATTTTTCAAAGTTATGGAAGGTTTCTTTTCGTTCCCGAGCGATATTATTTGATTCTACCAAAGTCCAATAGTTAAGGAGCATGAAGTAGATGTTGGTAAATTCTACGGCAGTTTTTGAACCGTAATCAATCAAGTTCTGAGCCAAGTAAGAATGAAGTCCCATAGCTCCAAGACCGATTGAATGCGCCTGACTGTTTCCTGCTTCAATAGATGGTACAGCAGAGATGTGTGAATGATCTGTGACATAAGTCAAAGCGCGTGTCATTGTACGAACAGAACGTCCAAAATCAGGTGACTTCATTAAGTTAACGATATTAGTTGAACCAAGGTTACATGAAACGTCTGTACCCATAGTCAAGTATTCCTGAGAGTCGTTGATAACGCTTGGTGTCTGAACTTGAAGGATTTCTGAACAGAGGTTGGACATGATAATCTTGCCGTCAACAGGGTTGCTACGGTTAGCTGTATCGATGTTGATAACATATGGATAGCCAGACTCTTGCTGGAGTTTGGAAATTTCTGTTTCCAAGTCACGTGCCTTGATTTTTGTCTTACGAATGCGAGGGTTCGCCACCAATTCATCGTATTTTTCAGTAATATCTAGGTAGTTGTAAGGGACACCGTATTCCAACTCAACTGAGTATGGGCTGAAGAGGTACATGTCTTCGTTTTTACGTGCTAATTCGTAGAATTTATCAGGAACGGTGATACCGAGTGATAAGGTCTTCACGCGAACTTTCTCATCGGCATTTTCTTTCTTAGTCGAAAGGAAGGAAATAATATCTGGGTGGAAAACATCAAGATAAACGACACCAGCCCCTTGGCGTTGTCCAAGCTGGTTAGAATAGGAGAAGCTGTCTTCGAAGAGTTTCATAACAGGAACAACCCCAGAAGCCGCCCCCTCATAGCCCTTGATTGGTGCACCAGCCTCACGCAAGTTACTAAGAGAGATACCGACACCTCCACCGATACGGGACAATTGTAGAGCAGAGTTGATAGAACGTCCGATCGAGTTCATATCGTCAGTGACTTGAATCAAGAAACAAGATACTAACTCACCACGGCGAGCACGACCTGCGTTTAGGAAAGAAGGTGTTGCTGGCTGGTAACGAAGGTGAATCATTTCATTGGCTAGGTTTAATGCCAATTCTTCGTTGCCCTCAGCAAAATACAAGGCGTTGAAGAGAACGCGATCTTCCATGCTTTCCAAGTAATAGGCGCCATCGTTTGTTTTGAGGGCATACTGATTGTAGAACTTGTAGGCAGCCATGAAAGACTTGAAGCGGAAATTTTGGTCTTTCAGGAATTGATCAATCTTGATGATAAATTCTGGACTGTATTGGTCCAAAAACTCTTTTTCAAGGTAATTTTCTTCTACTAGATAAGCAATCTTATCTAAAATATTATCAAATTGCTTGGTATTTGGGAGGACGTTTTCTTTAAAGAAGGCCTTAACCGCTTCTTGGTCCTTGTGGAGTGGGATTTGCCCATTGACAGGACGGTTGATTTCGTTATTTAAACGGAAGTAGGACACATCGCCTAGCTCTTTTAAACTCATAGTTGCAATCTCTTTCTTAATTATAGTAGGGTAGATTAGGAATTAAACCAAGGCTTTTAGTTTACCTGGTTGGAAACCAGAAAAGACATCATTTTCCGTTTCAATAACAGGTGCTGCTGAGAAACCGAGTCCTTTTACATGATCGATGAATTCAGGTTGTTCATCTAGATTGATTTCATTATATTCTACATTGTGTTGGTCCAAGAATTTCTTGGTCATTTTACATTGAACACAATCATTTTTTGAATAGATAGTTACCATTCAGTTTCTCCTTTGTCTCTCAAGGATAAAAATATCCCATTTTTGTTACTAATCTAGGATACAAAATTTTGAAGTTAAAGTCAAGGAGCTTGTTTGAATAAATCACTAAATATTGTGCAATCAATTTATCGACAACACCAAATATAGTATGCGGGCAGGCCAAAACCTATTTCTATCGTTAATTTTTGGTAGGGTTTTCAATGGTTACGCTTGATGTACAATAGTAGGTGCAGGACAAAAAATAAAGAGTATATTAGAATCAGATACGGTTGATATGATTATTAAATAGTACTCAATATGTCATATGATATAACATGTTTGGTTAGGTATTGATTGAATAAATATTACAATCTATACTATACTAAATAATAATGTTGAAAGAGGGCAGAGCAGATGAGTCTATCGTATAAAAAACGCTTACTTCATAATGAGAATGAATACTCTTACTATGCATTGAATTCGGTTGCAACCGAAAATGGTGTGGATATTCATACACTTCCATATACCATCCGAATTTTATTGGAAAGTCTTCTTCGTAAGGAAGACGGAGTTGATGTTACTAAAAATCACATTTTAGATTTATTACATTATCAGGCTTCTTCACCATCTGGAGAAGTCCCTTTTAAACCTAGTCGTGTCATTTTACAAGACTTTACTGGTGTACCTGTAGTGGTTGACCTTGCATCCATGCGCGACGCTGTTGTCAAAGCTGGTGGAAGCCCAGACTTGATAAATCCAGAAATTCCTGTTGATTTGGTCATTGACCATTCTGTTCAGGTTGACTTTTTCGGGACAGATCAGGCGCTTGAGCAAAATATCGCCTTAGAATTTAAACGAAATAATGAGCGCTATGAGTTTCTTAAGTGGGCAGAAAATTCATTTGAAAACTACCGTGCTGTACCGCCTGCAACTGGGATTATTCATCAGGTAAATATTGAATTTCTAAGTGACGTTATCATTAATAAGGATGGTTTGCTTTATCCAGACTCTATGTTTGGTACTGATAGCCACACAACTATGATCAATGGTATTGGTGTACTTGGTTGGGGTGTCGGTGGTATTGAGGCGGAAGCAGCAATGTTGGGTGAAGCATCTTATTTTCCAATTCCAGAGGTGATTGGAGTTCATTTAACTGGACAGTTACCGAAAGTAGCTACTGCGACGGACTTGGCTTTGAAAGTGACACAGCTGCTTCGTCAAGAAAATGTAGTTGGAAAATTTGTGGAATTTTTTGGACCTGGCTTATCCTCCCTTGCTCTTGCAGATCGTGCGACAGTCTCAAATATGGCTCCTGAATATGGTGCAACCTGTGGATATTTCCCAATTGATTCTGAAACCCTCAATTACATGAGATTGACCAACCGTACAGAGGAGCAAATTGAGTTAACAGAAGCATATGCAAAGGCAAATCACTTATTCTATGACAGCACAGCTATTCCAACCTATACTAAGGTACTTGAATTGGATTTGTCTACGATTGTTCCATCCATTTCTGGTCCGAAAAGACCACAAGATTTGATTGAATTGTCTAATGCTAAAAATGAGTTCCAAGCAAGTGTAACACGTGAAGTTGGTGTTCGTGGATTTGGTTTGGAGAAAGAAGAATTAGATAAGACAGCCACGGTTAAATATGCAGACGGCGACGAACTGATTCAAACAGGACATGTTGCGATTGCAGCGATTACCTCATGTACCAATACTTCGAACCCCTATGTTCTATTGGCGGCTGGTTTATTAGCTAAAAATGCAGTTGAAAAAGGTTTGACTGTTGCGAAGACTGTCAAAACGTCCTTGGCGCCAGGTTCGAAAGTTGTAACAGGCTATTTGAAAAATTCAGGTTTACAGACCTATTTGGATGCCTTAGGGTTCAATTTGGTGGGCTATGGCTGTACAACTTGTATTGGTAACTCAGGTGATTTACGACCTGAAGTAGCAGAAGCCATTAAAGATGAAGACTTATTAGTTTCAGCAGTATTATCTGGGAACCGTAACTTTGAAGGACGGATCAACCCACTGGTGAAAGCCAATTTCTTAGCGAGTCCACCACTAGTTGTTGCCTATGCTATTGCGGGTAATATGAATGTTGATTTGACAAGAGACCCACTGGGATATGATAAGGATGATCAGCCAGTCTATCTTGCAGATATTATGCCAAGTCGTGAAGAAGTTGACGCATATATTGACCAATACGTTACGCGCGATCTCTTTAAACAAGAATATCAGCAAGTTTTTACAGATAGTCAAGCATGGAATGCGATTGAAACAAAGACAGATAAGAATTATGCTTGGAATCCATCTTCTACCTACATTCAAAATCCGCCATATTTTGACAACATGCAGGAAGATTTATCTATAAAACCACTGGAAAACTTATCTGTTTTGGCTAAATTTGGAGATACAGTAACAACAGACCATATTTCGCCAGCCGGGAATATTGCCCGTCTAAGTCCTGCTGCACGATACCTAGAGGAGAATGGAATTTCTTATGTGGATTTCAACTCTTACGGAAGTCGTCGTGGTAACCATGAGGTCATGATGCGTGGTACGTTTGCAAATATTCGTATAAAAAATGAACTCGCAAATGGGAAAATTGGTGGATGGACCACGTATGAGGGAGAAATCCTTCCTATCTATGATGCAGCCATGAAATATAAGGCCGCTGGTATCGGTACTATCGTCATTGCTGGTAAGGATTATGGAATGGGTTCTAGCCGCGACTGGGCAGCGAAAGGTACAAACTTGCTTGGTGTGAAAGTTGTACTTGCTGAATCATTTGAGCGAATTCACCGTTCAAACTTGGTCATGATGGGCGTTCTACCTCTTCAATTTTTGGATGGTGAAACAGCGGAAAGTCTGGGTTTAACTGGACATGAACACTATACGATTGATTTACCAGAAGATGTAAAAGTTGGACAAGTTGTTACCGTCCATGCAAATTCTGAAAAAGGTTCAAAAGAATTTCAAGCCCTTGTGCGTTTCGACGCAGAAGCGGATATTCGTTATTACCGCCATGGTGGTATTTTACCAATGGTGGTAAGAAAAAAACTGGGGGGAAACGTATGACAGAAACGAATGGGTTAAAAGATGCGATTGCTTGCGATACGCGAATCAGCGCAATTGAAGATGACCGCTTGTCTTATGCAGGATACGATATCGCAGAGTTAATGGATAATAATGTTTCCTTTGAGGAGGTCATTTATCTACTGTGGAATTTGCATTTACCTACTCAAATTGAATTAAATTGTTTTGAGAAAAAGTTGCGTGAGGAGTATGCAATTTCTGATGCTGTCGAACAATGTATTCTGATTCAATCTCGTCGGCACTTGCATCCGATGAGTGTTCTACGTTCAACTGTGTCTCTCTTAGGTGTTTACAATGTGCATGCTGAAGAAAATTCCTTAGAGGCTTTGTATGATCAATCTATTCAAATTATGGCAAAGGTCCCAACTATCATTGCAACATTTGCTCGTTTGAGAAGAGGATTGGTTCCAATTGAACCGCGTTCAGACTTGGGATTTGCCGCAAATTTCCTTTATATGTTAAATGGTGAAGAACCTTCTGAATTGCAAGTGAAAGCATTTAGTAAAGCACTAGTTTTGCATGCTGATCACGAATTGAATGCATCAACCTTTGCTGCGCGTGTCACTGCATCAACTTTAACGGATTTGTATTCTTGTGTCACAACTGCGATTGGGACTTTAAAAGGTTCTTTGCATGGTGGTGCAAACGAGCGTGTATTTGACATGCTACTAGCGATTCGTGAAAGCGGTGATACGGAAGGATACTTGCAGGAAAAGTTGGATTCGAAAGAGAAAATCATGGGATTTGGTCACCGTGTTTATAAAACTGTGGACCCTCGCCAACAGTATTTGAAAGAAATGGCGCGTGATTTGACACTCGGAACTGACGATGAAGCATTTTATCAGTTGTCAGAGGAAGTAGAGAATTTTATTAAACACAAAAAAGGGTTGATTCCCAATGTCGACTTTTACTCTGCAACTGTTTACCATGTATTAGGAATTGATAGTGACATTTTTACTCTCATTTTTGCAATGAGTAGAATGGCAGGATGGATTGCTCATGTTCAAGAGCAACGGAAGAATAATAAGTTAATCCGTCCGCGTTCTTCCTATATTGGTAGCAGAAATCTAAAATATATTCCTATTGGAAAGAGGTAAGTATGACAGAGAAGATTAGATTGGAAAATGGAAGGCTTTTAGTGCCTGACCAACCAATTATCCCCTATATTGAGGGGGATGGGGTAGGGCAAGATATTTGGCCAGAAGCTCAAAAAGTCATCGATGCAGCAATTGAAAAAGCATACAATGGTCAGCGTTCTATTCAGTGGAAAGAAGTTCTGGCGGGTGAGAAAGCTTATGCTTTAACCGGGACGTCTTTACCTGATGAGACGTTGAAAACGATTCGTGAGCATTTGTTGGCCATCAAGGGACCTTTGGGTACACCTGTTGGAAAAGGCCACCGGTCACTGAACGTCGCATTGCGTCAGGAACTAGATTTGTTTGCTTGTGTTCGTCCAGTTCGGTATTTTCAAGGGGTTCCAAGTCCATTAAAACATCCAGAAAAAACCGATATTACTATTTTCCGTGAAAACACAGAAGATATCTATGCAGGAATCGAATGGGATGCTGGTACAGAAGAAGTTGCAACTGTCATTTCATTTCTTCAGGAGAAGATGGGAGTGGCTAAAATCCGTTTTCCAGAGTCATCAAGTATCGGTATAAAGCCCATTTCTGAAGAGGGAAGTAAACGCCTCATTCGTTCTGCTATTGAATATGCACTAAAACACCAATTAAAAACAGTAACTTTGGTACACAAAGGGAATATTCAAAAATTTACAGAAGGCGGATTCCGAAAATGGGGTTATGAATTAGCTCAAGAGGAATTTTCGAATGAGCTAGAAAATGGTTCATTGGTTATCAATGATATTATTGCGGATAACTTCTTACAACAGATTTTATTGGCACCTGAAAAATTTGATGTTGTGGCCTTGACCAACCTGAATGGAGACTATGCATCAGATGCTTTAGCTGCTCAGGTTGGAGGGATCGGCATTTCTCCTGGAGCTAACATTAATTATCAGACTGGTCATGCAATTTTTGAAGCGACACATGGAACTGCTCCAGATATTGCAGGTCAAAATAAGGCAAATCCTAGCTCAGTACTCCTGTCTGCTTGTATGATGTTAGAGTTTATGGGATGGAATGAAGCTGCTGACAAAATTATTGTCGCTCTAGAACAGGCTATTTTACATCAACAAGTGACGATTGATTTTGCCAGTGCATTAGGTGTTGAAAGCCTGTCAACTAGCCAATTTGCTGAAGCACTTATCGCTCGTTTTTAATAGAATAGAAAGGAACTCACCATTCGGTGGGTTTTTCGGCTTGAAATACTGAAAGAATAATAAAAAATTCTTGAAAATGATTTCAAAAAATGATATAATGTTCTTTGTAAGGGTTATCACATTGACTCGAAATAATTGTAAAAATAAAGGAGAAACCAACTATGGCTTCAAAAGACTTCCACATTGTGGCAGAAACAGGTATCCACGCACGTCCAGCTACTTTGCTTGTGCAAACAGCTAGCAAATTCGCTTCAGACATCACTTTGAACTACAAAGACAAATCTGTAAACCTTAAATCAATCATGGGTGTAATGAGTCTTGGTGTTGGTCAAGGCGCTGATGTAACTATTTCAGCTGAAGGTGCAGATGCTGACGATGCAATTGCAGCTATCACTGAAACAATGGAAAAAGAAGGATTGGCATAAAAAGATGACAGTAATGCTTAAAGGAATTGCAGCATCTGATGGTGTTGCCGTTGCTAAGGCATATCTACTCGTTCAACCCGATTTGTCCTTCGAAACGATTACAGTTGAGGACACAAATGCAGAAGAAGCTCGTTTAGATGCCGCTCTTACAGCATCACAGAACGAGCTTTCTGTTATTCGTGAGAATGCAGTAGCGAGCCTTGGAGAAGAAGCTGCAGCAGTATTTGATGCACATTTAATGGTACTTTCTGACCCAGAAATGGTAGGTCAAATCAAAGAAACGATTCGCGCCAAGAAAACAAACGCAGAGACTGCTTTGAAAGAAGTTACGGATATGTTTATCGCTATCTTTGAAGGTATGGAAGATAACCCATACATGCAAGAGCGTGCAGCAGATATTCGTGACGTAGCAAAACGTGTCTTAGCTCATTTGCTTGGGGTTCGTTTGCCCAACCCAGCAACAATTGATGAAGAATCTATTGTGATTGCTCATGACTTGACTCCTTCAGATACAGCTCAATTGAACAAACAATTTGTAAAAGCCTTTGTAACAAACATTGGTGGTCGTACAAGTCACTCAGCTATCATGGCTCGTACACTTGAAATTGCTGCTGTATTAGGTACTAACAACATTACAGAAATTGTTAAAGATGGCGATGTCCTGGCTGTTAACGGTATCACAGGCGATGTTGTTATCAACCCTACAGAAGATGTCATTGCAGAATTCAAAGCAGCTGGTGAAGCGTATGCTAAGCAAAAAGCTGAATGGGCATTATTAAGAGACGCTCAAACAGTGACGTCAGATGGCAAACACTTCGAGTTGGCAGCTAACATCGGTACACCAAAAGACGTTGAAGGTGTAAATGATAATGGTGCAGAAGCTGTTGGTCTTTACCGTACAGAATTCTTGTACATGGACTCACAAGACTTCCCAACAGAAGACGAGCAATACGAGGCTTACAAGGCAGTACTTGAAGGTATGAATGGTAAGCCAGTTGTGGTTCGTACAATGGATATCGGTGGTGATAAGGAGCTTCCTTACTTCGATCTACCACACGAAATGAACCCATTCCTTGGTTTCCGTGCCCTTCGTATCTCTATCTCTGAGACTGGTAACCAAATGTTCCGTACTCAGTTACGTGCTCTTCTTCGTTCATCAGTACATGGTAAACTTCGTATCATGTTCCCAATGGTTGCTTTGTTGACTGAATTCCGTGCAGCAAAAGCAATCCTTGATGAAGAAAAAGCAAACTTGTTGGCTGAAGGTGTAGCAGTTGCAGATGATATCCAAGTAGGTATCATGATTGAAATCCCTGCAGCAGCAATGCTTGCAGACCAATTTGCCAAAGAAGTTGACTTCTTCTCAATCGGTACAAACGACCTTATCCAATACACAATGGCTGCAGACCGTATGAATGAACAAGTTTCATACCTCTACCAACCATATAACCCATCAATACTTCGCTTGATCAACAACGTTATCAAGGCTGCACATGCAGAAGGCAAATGGGCTGGTATGTGTGGTGAGATGGCTGGTGACCAACAAGCTGTTCCGCTTCTTGTAGGTATGGGCTTGGATGAATTCTCTATGAGCGCAACTTCTGTACTTCGTACACGTAGCCTTATGAAGAAACTTGACACAGCTAAGATGGAAGAATATGCTCAACGTGCCTTGACAGAATGTGCAACGGCAGAAGAAGTTCTCGAACTTCAAAAAGAGTATGTTGATTTCGATTAATCATTAAAAGAGTAATAATCATCTGACATTGTTGGAGTTGTCAGATGATTATTGGCTCTTTTTTTCTATGTTTTGCATCAAAATCCGAAAGAATATTGGAAATTTTCAAAAAATTCTTGCAAATATTTTCTGACTATGTTACAATGTTCACATTATCCAGAAGGAGGGAATGAATGAAGCAGTATCAGAATTATATTGATGGGAAATGGGTTGATTCCGAAAAGAAAATAACCATTTATTCGCCGATTAATCAAGAAGAGTTGGGGAATGTTCCTGCCATGTCACAGGAAGAAGTCGACAAGGCTATGGAAGCAGCAAGAAAGGCTTTGCCAGCTTGGCGGGCTTTATCTGCATACGAACGTGCCCAATATTTGCACAGAGCTGCGGATATTTTAGAAGAACGCAAAGAAAGCATTGGTGAGATATTAGCGAAAGAAGTTGCGAAAGGGATAAAAGCATCGATTGGAGAAGTAGATAGGTCAGCTCATTTGATACACTATGCTGCTGAAGAGGGTCTACGTGTTTATGGGGCCTCTTTAGAAGGGGGAACGTATGAACCAGCTGCAAAAACAAAAATATCGTTGATTCGTCGTGAGCCTGTTGGTATTGTTCTAGCTATTGCACCTTATAATTACCCAGTCAACTTATCAGCCTCTAAAATTGCTCCGGCGCTTATCGGTGGGAACGTAGTGATGTTTAAACCACCAACACAAGGATCGATTTCGGGGTTGCTTTTGGCTCAAGCTTTTGCTGATGCAGGCATTCCAGCTGGTGTTTTCAATACAATAACTGGTCGTGGTTCAGAAATTGGTGACTATATTATTGAACATCCTGAAGTGAATTTTATCAATTTCACAGGTTCGACACCGATTGGTCAAAAAGTTGGGAAATTAGCTGGTATTCGTCCAATTATGCTTGAGTTGGGTGGAAAGGATGCAGCTGTTGTTTTAAGCGATGCGGATTTAGATCATGCAGCGAAGGAAATCGTTAGTGGGGCCTTTAGTTATTCTGGTCAACGTTGTACTGCTATTAAGCGAGTATTAGTTGTAAATGAAGTTGCAGACCAATTGGCTGAGAAACTTCAGACTGAAGTTGAAAAATTAACGGTAGGGGATCCATTTGAAAATAAGGATATTACGCCTGTCATTGATGAACAGTCTGCTGTCTTTATCGAAGGTTTGGTACAGGATGCACAATCAAAAGGGGCAGTAGAGTTAACTCCGTACAAACGTGAGAAAAATCTAATTTGGCCAACCTTGTTAGACGAAGTCACTCCTGAGATGGACATTGCTTGGGAAGAGCCGTTCGGTCCAGTGCTTCCAATTATTCGCGTATCATCTATTGAAGAAGCACTTGAGTTATGTAATCAATCAGAATATGGTTTACAGTCATCTATATTTACGAAAAACTACCCATTAGCCTTTGAATTTGCTTCAAAATTGGAGGTCGGTACTGTGCATATTAATGCTAAAACGCAACGTGGTCCTGATAATTTCCCATTCCTAGGGATCAAAGGCTCTGGTGCTGGAGTTCAGGGGATTAAATATAGTATTGAAGCCATGACTAAGCTAAAATCTGTTGTGTTTGATATACAATAAGAAAAAGGAAGTTTCCAATTAATGGATACTTCCTTTTCTCGATTATTTTGCTTGATAAAATTTATTGTGTTGGTAAATTGGATCAAATGTTAAATTGATTCCAAGCTTACGTAGGACACTCTTGTCTTCATCTGACAGAATAACGGTTGAGTGGGCTTCGCTACCATTTAATTGGCCCAATTCTTTCATGGCACTCGCCGCAATTGGGCTATCTTGTGCAGTAATCGCCAATGCGTTGAGTATTTCGCTGGCATCCAGTCTTGTATTGGTTTTATCGAGGTAATCTGATTTCAATTCCTGGATTGGGCGTATGTAGGTTGGTTCGATTAAGAGGGTTTCATCTTCGATTGCCGCAATTTGTTTGATGGCATTTAAGAGGACAGATGCAGTTGGTTTAAGTAGGTCGGATGTTTTACCTGTTACAATATCTCCAGTTGGCAACTGAATAGCAAGGGCAGGGCTAGTTGTCAGCTCTGCTTTTTCGCGCGCAGCGATAACAACCTTACGATCTGCTGGTGTCACACCGACTTCATTCATGAGGAGTTCGATTTTCTTCACAGCCTGTTCGCTAATCCGCTCTGCCTTGAAATCCACCAAGGACTGGTAGTAGCGACGGATGATTTCCTGTTTGGACGCTTCGATAGCAGCTTCTTCATTGATGATGGAATAACCTACCATGTTGACACCCATATCTGTCGGAGATGCGTATGGTGATTTACTCAAAATCCGTTCAAAGGTACGGTTGAGGACAGGGAAGACTTCGATGTCACGGTTGTAGTTGACCGCAGTTTTGCCATAAGTTTGAAGGTGGAAAGGATCAATCATGTTGAGGTCGTCCAGGTCGGCAGTTGCTGCTTCATAGGCTAAGTTTACGGGATGGTGAAGTGGTAAGTTCCACACTGGGAAGGTTTCAAACTTAGCATAGCCTGATGTTACGCCATGCAGTTGGTCGTGGTAAAGTTGGGAGATACAAGTTGCCAATTTACCTGAACCAGGTCCAGGTGCGGTGACAACGACGAGATTGCGACTAGTTTCGATGTAGTCATTTTTGCCCATACCTTCTGGTGAGATGATGTGGTCAATATCAGAAGGATAGCCCTTGATTGGGTAATGGAGATAGGACTTGATACCATGTTTTTCTAACTGCTTGCGGAAGGCATCCGCAGCTGGTTGGTTGCGGTATTGGGTAATGACGACAGAACCAACATAAATATCAATATCATTAAATGTATCAATCAAGCGGAAGACTTCTTGGTCATAAGAAATACCCAAGTCACCGCGTGCCTTAGAGTGTTCGATGTTGCTAGCATTGATGGCGATGACGATTTCTACTTGATCTTTTAACTCTTGGAGAAGTTTGATTTTATTATCAGGTTCATAGCCAGGAAGTACACGAGCTGCATGGAAATCTTCCAACATTTTCCCACCAAATTCCATATACAATTTGCCTTCAAACTGAGCAATGCGCTCTAAAATATGATCACGTTGTAAATTCAAATACTTACTTGAATCAAATGCGATTTTCTTCATCCAATAAGTCCTCCAAATGTGTATTAATCTCTGGGAAAAACAAAAAATAGCTCCCTAAAACTAGGGAGCCTTTTCTCCGACCTCTCAAAAGAGGTGCCCGAACAATACTATAACAAACTGTGCTTCGCTTGTCAAGAAAGAATCTGAGCAGAAAATATTAAATATCTATTAATATAGTTGAATGAAGAGCTTTCAGAAAAAAACTGATACTCAATGAAAATCAAAAAGACTAGCTCCAAAGGTTTGGGGAATCTTTGGAGGTTGGAGATAGAGCGAACCAAGTTCGTTTCTCCATTCGCAGATATACCCCTGCTTTAAGGTAGCAGGCTATCAAGCTCCACTGGAGCTTGACACTCATCAAATAAATTCAACAAGGTCTGCTTTTGATTTTCGAAGGGTATAAGGAGCTCAGTTCTAGGTCGGAAATAAGACGTGCGAAACAAGTCGATTTCGTGGAGTAGGGCATGCCGAAAGTGACGTTGTATCAAAGTTAATTCAAATGTCTATAGCTTAGTAGGAAATGAGGCTGAGATAGGAAGAGTGGTCGAAAATATGTTATAATATTGGGACGGAGTGTGAAAAAAATCTCCTGTTTATCAATTGCTTTGAGTTTGTATAGAAAGGAACAAATAGATGAAAGATTTACATGCAAAATTATTGACTGATTTTGGGATTGATTTTTCAGATTTGAATTTATTAGAAACGGCTTTTACCCATACTTCCTACGCTAACGAGCATCGCCTTCTAAAAATTTCACATAATGAGCGCTTGGAATTTTTAGGAGACGCTGTACTCCAGTTAATGATTTCCAAATACCTCTACCAGAAGTATCCCAACAAGCCTGAAGGAGAAATGTCTAAATTACGTTCTACCTTTGTTCGTGAGGAGTCATTGGCTGGTTTTTCTCGTGCCTGTGGCTTTGATCGGTTTCTTCGCCTTGGGAAAGGGGAAGAAAAGTCTGGAGGACGGAATCGTGATACCATTTTAGGAGATGCTTTCGAGGCTTTTTTAGGAGCTCTGCTGTTGGACAAGGGAGAAAAGACCGTAGAGGAGTTCATCCATCAAGTCATGATTCCTCGTCTGGAAGAGGGGAACTTTGAACGGGTAACGGACTATAAAACAGCATTACAGGAAATCTTACAGGTTAATGGGGAAATTGTCATTTCTTACCAAGTTGTAGCGGAAACTGGTCCAGCACACGATAAGACTTTTGAAGTGGAAGTGTCTGCGGATCAGCGTGTGATTGGACGTGGTCGTGGTCGCTCTAAGAAATTAGCTGAACAAGCCGCCGCAAAAAATGCTGTGGAGGCTAGAGCATAAGTATGTATCTTAAATCGATTGAAATGCAGGGCTTTAAGTCCTTTGCGGATAAGACCAAAGTCGTCTTTGACCGTGGAGTGACGGCTGTTGTAGGACCAAATGGTTCTGGAAAGTCCAATATCACTGAAAGTCTGCGTTGGGCCTTGGGAGAGTCGTCTGCTAAAAGCCTACGTGGAGGCAAGATGCCTGATGTTATCTTTGCAGGAACGGAAAATCGTAAGCCACTCAATTTTGCTTCTGTGGTGGTAACCCTAGATAATAGCTCAGGCTTTATTGTAAATAAAAATAAAGAAATTAAAGTCGAGCGCCATATTTATAGATCTGGTGATAGTGAGTACTTGATTGATGGGCAAAAGGTTCGTCTGCGAGATATTCATGATCTTTTCATGGATACTGGCTTAGGGAGGGATTCATTTTCTATCATTTCACAAGGGCGGGTTGAAGCAATTTTCAATTCCAAACCTGAGGAACGCCGTGCAATTTTTGAAGAGGCTGCAGGTGTTTTAAAATATAAAACTCGTAAAAAGGAAACAGAAAGTAAGCTGGCTCAGGCTCAAGGCAATTTGGATCGCTTGGACGATATTATCTACGAATTAGATAATCAGGTCAAGCCATTGGAGAAACAGGCACAAACTGCTAAGAAGTTTTTAGAATTAGATGGACAGCGCAAGGAATTATACTTAGATGTTTTGGTGGCTCAGTTGTCGCTTGGTAAGGAAAAGTTGTCGGAAAAAGAAGCCGAACTAGAATCTGTCAAAACTGAATTGACCAGTTACTACAAACAGCGTTCTGAGCTAGAGCAAGAAAACCAGTCTTTAAAAGAGAAGCGCCACCGCTTGTCAGTACAATTAGACCGCGAACAGGCAGTTTTACTGGATGTGACCAAGTTAATCAGTGATTTAGAGCGAAAAATTGAGGTCCATAAACTGGAATCTAGTCAAAACGAATCAAGTCGTCAAGAAGCGCAGGCGCGTTTGGAAAACTTGTTGACTAGACGAGAGCAGTTGGAAGAACAAATTGAACAAAAGCAGGGTGTTCTTGAGCAATTAGAGAATTCATTGTCTAGTTTGAAAGAAGATATTGCTGCGGTAAACATAGAAATTTCCTACTTTTCAGAAGATCCTGATCAGGTTTTAGATCGTCTGCGGGAACAGTACGTGGCTCTGATGCAAGAAGAGGCAGAAGCTTCAAACCGTCTGACCAAGATTCAGCAGGATATTGCCAATCAAATCAGTCTTTCTGAGAGTAAATCTGAAGACTTGGCACGCTTGCAGACGGAAAAACAAACAGCTCAAGAAGAACTTGATAAGAGTCGGAAAAGTTTAGAAGAAGCTGATCACGAGTTACGCCAGTTACTTGAGCGCTATCAGACCAAAAAATCAGAATTGGATCAAGTTCAGGCTACTTATCAGTCTGAACAAGGTCGTTTGTTTGATTTGTTGGATCAGTTGAAAGGCAAACAGGCTCGCCAATCTAGTTTGGAAGCCATTTTGAAAAATCACTCCAATTTTTACGCGGGGGTTAAGGCTGTCTTACAGGAGGCACCAAGCTTAGGAGGAATTATTGGAGCAGTCAGTGAACAATTGACCTTTGACACTCGCTACCAAACGGCTTTGGAAATTGCTCTTGGTGGTGCTAGTCAAAATGTCATTGTTGAAGATGAAGCGACTGCTAAACGAGCTATCGCATTTTTGAAAGAAAAACGGCAAGGACGAGCAACCTTCTTACCTCTGACAACTATCAAGCCACGTCAGCTTTCTGGACAGCAAATCTCTTTACTAGAATCTTCCGATGGATTTTTTGGTTTAGCAAGTGATTTGGTGACTTATCAGCCAAATTTAGATGTGATTTTCCAAAATTTGCTAGGCACTATCGCGATTTTTGATACCATTGACCATGCTAATAAGGCAGCGCGGGCAACCAAATTTCAAGTACGTATGGTGACCATGGATGGAGCGGAAATCCGTCCTGGTGGAGCCTTTGCTGGTGGTAGCAATCGAAATAACAGTACGACCTTTATCAAACCCGAACTGGATGCTCTTTTAGGAGAAATAGAAGAGCTGTCTAGCCAGTTGCAGGAGCAAGAAAGCTTGGTTGCAGCTAAGAAAACTAGCTTAGACCAGACCACAGAAGCCTTGGAAACGATTAAGGCTGAGGGGGAAGAAGCTAGATTGAACCAGCAGAGCGCAAGGATTCATCTGGAACAGGCAGAAAATAGACTGGCTCAGCTTTCAGTCCAGTATGACCTGCAAATGAGTCAGGTTAGTCCGACCATTTTGACTGAGCTAGATGAAGAAGCTACTAAGGAAGCAGCAAACGTTCAAGCTTTGAATGAGAAAAAAATTGCCTTGGAACAACAAATCAATCAAGTCCGTGATAATCGTGATAGTATTCAAGAAAGCTTGCAGAAACTACAGACTCAGAAGGGGCAACTAACTTTGGTACAGGCTGAAGCGATCAGTCAACTTCGTTTTGAACAGATAGATCTGAGACGCTTGCAAGAAGAAAAAACAACTACCGAAAAGGATATTGCTATCCTTGAAGATTTGATCAATCAGAAAGTAGTGGCTCTAGAAGATACGACTATAGAGCTTCTAGAAGAGCAGTTGCAGGCAGCATCTGATAAGCAAAGCCAGACCAATCAGATCCTAATTCGCTTAAAATTTGAATTGGAAGATATTGATGGGCAGTTTGAAGACCTGGAAAAAAGATTGCAACAAGCTCGGACTAAGAATGATGATTTGATTCGTAAGCAGGCTAAGTTAGAGGCGGATTGTGAGCAAGCGGGCGATATATTACGGACTTTACTTGGTAATTTGACCGAGCATTTTAAATTAAGTTTTGAAGCTGCTCAGTCTCAGGCCAAGGCAGTTGAAAACCTTGCTAGTGCCGAACAAAATCTTAAGAACTTGGAAAGAGCTATTCGAGCTTTGGGTCAAGTCAATTTGGATGCGATTGAGCAGTATGACGAAGTCAATAATCGTCTAACCTTCCTCAATGAGCAACGGACTGATATTTTGACAGCGCGTGATCTTCTTCTTGATACCATTCATGAGATGGATGATGAGGTGAAAGAACGCTTTAAAGTCACATTTGAAGCTATTCGTGAAAGTTTCAAGCAAACTTTCAAACAAATGTTTGGCGGTGGTTCAGCTGATTTGATTTTGACAGAGAATGATATTTTGACTGCAGGTGTTGAAATATCTGTTCAGCCTCCGGGTAAGAAAATCCAGTCTCTCAACCTCATGTCCGGTGGCGAAAAGGCACTTTCGGCCCTCGCTCTGCTATTTTCCATTATCCGAGTGAAGACCATCCCGTTTGTGATACTTGACGAGGTGGAGGCAGCCTTGGATGAGGCCAATGTCAAACGCTTCGGAGACTATCTCAATCGCTTTGATAAGGAAAGTCAGTTTATTGTCGTGACACACCGAAAGGGCACAATGGCTGCAGCGGATGCCATTTATGGGGTAACCATGCAGGAATCTGGTGTATCAAAGATTGTATCTGTCAAATTGAAGGATATGGAGAAATTATGATAAAAAAAATTTATGCCAGTGATATGGATGGTACGTTTTTACGTGAGAATCATAGCTTTGATAAAAAAAGTTTCCGACGGATTCTGGATCAGTTTAAGGAAAAAGACTATTTATTTGTGGCGGCAAGCGGGAGATCTTTGCAGAGTCTAAAGTTAGTTTTTGAAGAATTTGCAGATGAAATCGGGTTTGTTGCTGAAAATGGTTCTATTGTTGAGTATCAAGGTCAGATGATTTTTCTGGATGAACCGATTCGTCCAGAAGTTTACTTGCCTATTATTGCTGGAATTGATGCCGGTCCTTATGGAAGTAGTCGTTCCATGGTATTGTCTGGACTCGAAAACTTTTATTTGTTAAAAAATGCTGAGCCTCAATTTTTAGGAGCAATGACAAATTATTATGCTCATTTTCAATTGGTCGACTCGTTTGAAGATGTCCAGGAAAAAATAATAAAGATTAATGCCAAATTCACCCCAGATGAGATGGACCAAGCAAGATTGTGGCTCAATCAGACCTTTGAAGGTGTGACAGCCGTGACAACAGGTTTTGACAATATTGATATTATTCCTAATGGTTCAAATAAATCAGTTGGATTGAATCATTTGTGCAGTCATTTTGGAATTACAGGACGAGATGTAGTTGCCTTTGGGGATAATCAAAATGATTTAGATATGTTGGACTTTGTCGGTCTTGCCATTGCAACAGAAAATGCAAGAGAGGAAGTGAAGGCACTAGCTGATCAGATTATTGGTCATTGCAATGATGGAGCTGTACTGGCTTATTTAGAGGAGGAAGTATATGGCAATTAAAATGATTGCACTAGATTTGGATGGAACTCTTCTGACGTCGGATAAACGAATTTCAGAAGCCAATAAGCAGGCCTTGTTAGCAGCTCGGCAACAAGGTGCTTATGTTGTCTTAACAACAGGACGGCCTTTACAAGCTATTGGTGCTTTTTTGGAAGAATTAGACCTCTTAGGTGAAAATCAATATTCCATCACCTTTAATGGTGGATTGGTACAAGAAAATACAGGGCGCATTTTAGATAAAACTGGCTTCAGCATTGATGATGTTCGTGCAATTCGACAAGTAACCAATCAATTGGACCTACCTCTGGATGTCTTGTATGGAGGAGATGTTTACTCATTACCAGCGGTCAATGAATCTCTGTATCTAACGGCCAATCCTTTGCTGAATAAAATTGATGTGACAGATGAGGAGATGCCAGAAGATTTTGTCTATAATAAGGCGGTGACAGCTGTAGCAGCTGATTTTTTGGATGGACAAATTCCAAAAATTCCTAGAGAGTTGTACGATCGTTTTGAAATTTTCAAATCGCGTGACATGCTTCTAGAATGGAGTCCAAAAGGAGTCCATAAGGCAAATGGATTAGCAAAATTGATTGGGCATTTGGGAATTAATCAATCGGAAGTGATGGCCTGTGGTGATGAAGGTAACGATCTTTCGATGATCGAATGGGCTGGTTTAGGCGTTGCAATGGCTAATGCAACAGACGAAATTAAGTCTGCTGCAAACCTTGTTTTACCAAAAACAAACGATGAAGATGGCATTGCCTGGGCTATCCAACAGTATGTATTAAATGAGGACTAAGTATGGGATTATTTGATCGATTATTTGGACAAGAATCGCAGGAACAAAAACAAGTTGAAGTTGGTGAAGAAGTTGAAACGCACCAGACAGCTGAAAATGAACAAGTGGCTGTGGTTGCGACCAATTCTGATGATAGTTCAGCAGAAGGTGGAGAAGCTGTACCCTTGACTGCTGAACAAGAAGCGCAAAAACAACGGACACTTGATATGATGGCTCAGTATTATGCGGCCAAAGAAGCAGCAGCTGCCCGCGTGAAAGAGGCGCAAGAGAAAGGTTTTGATCCTGCTATTCAGACAAAACCAAAAGAAGAGCCAGTTCAAGAAATTGTACAAGAAGTACAAGAAAGTGAGCAAGACAAGTACCAGCGGACTTTGAAGAAAACAAGAACTGGATTTGGTGCAAGGCTCAATGAATTCTTTGCTAATTTCCGTTCAGTGGATGAGGAATTTTTCGAGGAGTTAGAAGAATTGTTGATTTTGTCAGACGTTGGCGTGCAAGTAGCTTCGACTCTGACTGAGGAGCTCCGCTATGAAGCCAAGTTACAAAATGTCAAGAAGACAGAGGAACTCCGTCGTGTCATCATTGAAAAATTGGTGGATATTTATGAGAAGGATGGTCAGTTTAGTGAGCAGATCAATTTCCAAGATGATTTGACAGTGATGCTCTTTGTGGGTGTCAACGGCGTTGGGAAGACGACTTCAATTGGTAAGTTGGCCTACAAATACAAGCAAGCTGGCAAGAAAGTCATGCTGGTTGCGGCGGACACCTTCCGTGCGGGGGCGGTAGCCCAGCTGGTCGAGTGGGGGCGCCGTGTCGATGTGCCTGTAGTCACAGGACCTGAAAAATCAGATCCAGCTAGTGTGGTCTTTGACGGTGTCCAACGTGCCGTAGCAGAAGGCGTAGATATTCTCATGATTGATACAGCTGGTCGCCTGCAGAATAAAGACAACCTCATGGCAGAGCTGGAAAAAATTGGTCGCATCATCAAACGGACTCTTCCTGATGCACCGCATGAAACCCTCTTAGCCATGGATGCTTCCACTGGTCAAAACGCTCTCAGTCAGGCAAAGGAATTTGCAAAGATTACCCCGTTAACAGGTCTTGTCCTGACCAAGCTAGACGGAACAGCCAAAGGTGGTGTCGTCCTTGCTATCCGTCAGGAGTTGGATATTCCTGTTAAACTGATTGGTTTCGGTGAGAAAATCGATGATATCGGTGAGTTCAAATCTGAAGAGTTCATGCGTGGACTTTTGGAAGGATTGATATAGAATGAAAAAAAGTAGTTAACTGAGAAAGTTAGCTACTTTTGTGTTTTCATTTTTTCCGCAATAAAGCCTCAATCCAGTCAGGTGCATAGGCTGAAGTACAACCTTTGGCAACTTTCATTTCAGAATATACTCCTAATTTCTGTCCGATTGCCCGCCCTTTTTCTAGATAGTCAGGATATGTAACTGCAATTTCTACCAAGCACTGGTTCATGGTCCACTGGATAAGTGGATCCGTAGTTTTTAAATGCTCATTGATATAAGTAAGTGTTTGTTCAATTTCTTGGTCTGTAGCGGTTTTTCTAGCAAAATATTTGGCCCGAAGGAACCATCCAAGTCGTTGAAAAATAGCTTGGTCTTGGGTGAGTAAGTATTCTTCCCAGTCTTTGCTATCCCTTCGTTTACTAAGAATAAGGGAGGCAAGTTTATCTAGAACATTGTGGGAGGCTTGTTTACTAATACTACTTTTTAGGTCAGAAGCTTCAAGTTGGTCTGGCTTGTTTTTGACAATTTGAATGGCTAGGTATTGAGCTTCAAGAATGCCGGTTTGCCAAAGCGGTACAAAGAGATCGGATTGATTCATGTAAGTCTTTGCGATTTTTGAGAGGGCTCCCATTGGTACACCATAATATGGCTTTGTCTCACCATTTTTATCATAGCGTTTGAGAGTTCCAGCATGGCTGGCTTCCTCGAGTTGGCTCAGAATTGTCTCTATTTCAGTCATTAAAATATTTCTCCGAAAAAAACTGGAGTAATCCAGTTTTGTACATGATTTATTATAGGAGGCCACGCTCACGATACCAAACATCCGGCGTCCATACCCACTTGCATCCGTAATGATCTAGTAAATCGAATGCGGCCTGTGGCCCCATTGTCCCAGCAGAATAGGTATGCAATGGAACCTGATTACTTGACCAAATATCGATTACCCGGTCAATCAGACTCCAACTTGCTTTTACTTCTTCCCAATGGCTAAAATTAGTGGAATCGCCATTTAAGACATCGAAAAAGAGTTTTTCATAGGCTTCAGGTGAATTGCCAAGAGCAGTAGCATTGTGACGGAAGTTGAGTTTGGCAGGAGCAAGGGCAAAGTGCGGACCAACTTCTTTTCCATTTATGGATAACATAAAGCCTTCAGTAGGCTGAATATAGATTGTCAATACATTTGCTTCAGAAGGCTGACCAAAAATATTTTCCGCATGTTTAAAGGTAATTGTAACACGAGTCCCTTTCTCGGTTAGTCGTTTACCTGTACGGAAGAAGAATGGGACATCGCGGAAACGGTCTGTATCGACAAAGAAGACACCGCTAGCAAATGTTTCAGTCTGTGAACCATCGGCAATATTAGGTTCATCTAGGTAGCTGACATAATCTTTCCCATCAATAGAACCTGCAGTATATTGGCCACGAATAAAGTTTTGTTTCAATTCTTCATCAGTTTGATGGCGAAGGTGTTGGAAAACTCTAATTTTCTCAGCTCGAACATCTTCTTCTTTGAAAGTAGCTGGTTTATCCATTGCTAAAAGTGACAGAACTTGAAGTGCGTGATTTTGTACCATATCTTTTAGTGCACCAGAATGATCATAGTAGGCACCACGGTCCTCAACCCCAATTGATTCAGCAAAAGTAATTTGGACATTATCGATATAATCACGGTTCCAGACATGTTCAAAAATAATATTGGCAAACCGAACTGCAAAGATATTTTGCACCATTTCTTTACCTAAGTAATGGTCGATACGATAGATTTGGTCTTCATTAAATGCAGCAGCCAACTCATCATTGAGCTTCGTAGCAGTTGCAAGACTTGTTCCAAATGGTTTTTCAATAATCAAACGTTCAAAACCTTGTCCGTCAACAATCTGCTCAGATTTGAGATGTTTGGCAATTGTACCGAAAAATTCCGGCGCCATAGAAAGGAAGAAGACCTTGTTGTGCTGAGTATCGTATTTTTCACACAAGTCTTCCTGCAATTTACGTAATGCTACATAATGCTCCGTATCATTAACGTCATGACTTTGATAGTAGAAATGGCTGGCAAATTCATGGGCTTGGCGTGGAGTATCTGGTAAGTCTCCAAGTGATTCAATAACAGTTTGTTCAAAAAATTCTTTGGTCCAAGGTCTTCGAGCGGTACCAATAACGGCAAAGTTTTCCCTGATATGTCCAGCCTTGTAGAGACGGAATAATGAAGGATAGAGTTTGCGTTTGGCAAGGTCGCCACTAGCACCAAAAATAGTAAACAATACATGTGATGACATAATTTCATTCCTATCTGTTGAGTATAAAAACTATTATAGCATAAATTGTCAGAAAATTCACTTTTAAGGCGAAATTATTAGAAAACACGGTAAACATATGGAGAGTCCGGTTGTTCAATCTGGACAATAGATTGCAATTCTAATGTTGGAAGATTTTGTTTCAATGAGGTATGGTAAGTAACCCTGATTATGCCTTTGGCTTTAATCCAGGTGTTATTTGAAAATGGAGTATCAGATCCAGTAGAGAGCAGGCCATATACCCCTGAGTCTGCAATGCAGTGTATAATTCCGAAGCGAAAGATGAATTGTTGATGAACATTGTCAGGATCATTATAGACAAAACCTACCATCTCAACAGTTTTTCCTGAAAATTCCGTAGGATAGTCATAGATTGCCTCCATCACCTCCATGTAATTTTCACTAGTGACAATAATCTGATCTTCAGCGAGGTAGTGATTGGCAATTTCACGCATCTGACTCTGATAGGCAGATTTTGTAAAATAAATAGAACTGTCTGGTTTGAGATACTGAACCGTCGTTCCTTCTTGCGTCTGAGTCGTCGTATCATTTTCCGCAGCTAACGGGAAATGGTAGCCTTTTGCTGCGACAGTAGTTGAATCCAAGCTGACGGTCGGGAAGAGCCAGGCAACTAAAAGTGGTATCAATAAGAGGGCTACACTGGCAAACTTGGCTGATTTCTTTGACAGATGGCTGTGTGTCTCTATCTCTTTTACCCAAATATACAATTGTACAATAGCTAATATAAAGGATAAGACCATGGATAGAAATGCTAAGTAACTATAGTGTAGGTTGATGTATTGGTTTAATTTTCCAGAGACATAAAGATACATGGTCATCTCAAAATAGCCTGCAAGAATTAAAAATCGAATCATGCCACACCTCCAAGTAGGAGACTATACCCTAGAATGACTAGAGTTATAACCGAGATAAATCCAATAATAAATTTACCTGTAAAGTAATGTTTCATCATGAGTAAATTTTTGACATCAATCATTGGTCCGATGACCAAGAAGGCCATCACCGGAGCAAAGCCAAAACTTGATAAAAGAGATGCAGCGATGAAGGCATCTGCCTCTGAGCAAAGTGAAAGAAGAAACGCCAATAACATCATCAGCAGAATGGCAGATAATGGATTGTGACCAATGGTCGTCAGGACAGCAGTTGGAATATAAACCTGAACCAAACTAGCAAAAAGGCAACCGAAAACCAGATAGCGACCCGTATCAAAAAATTCATCAATAGCATGAATAAGTGCAAAACCGACTTTTTGCCAGCTTGTCTTATTGGAATAATCATGTTGGTGATGGCTTAACTTATTTTCTTTCAGTATCGGATTTTTTACAAAGAAACCTAGAATGATCCCCAGTACGACTGAAACAAGGATTGCTCCTAAGGCACGATACGTGGCAAAAAGCATAGAATTACCAAATGCAGTATACGTTGCAAATAGTACAATGGGATTGATTACAGGAGCAGTAACTAGGAATGGGATAGCTGTGTATTGGGGAACTTTTTTCTCCAATAATCGATTGACAATTGGAACAATCCCACATTCGCAGGAAGGAAAAATAAAACCAATAAAGGTGCCAAAAAGAATGGCGAGAACCCTGTTTTGGGGAAGGAGTTTATGTACTTTCTCAGGGGTGATAAACACATCGATAAAACCAGAAATCATTGCTCCAATCAATACAAAGGGTAAGGCTTCAATGATAATAGACAGGAAAATAGCCCCTGCCTGCAGAACGGAGGTAGGAAGTTGATTGAAATCAAACATACTATTTATCATCCTGCTTCAAGTTGTTTTTTCCGGAATTTATTTTTGATTTTGGATCTGGATACTCAATTTCTTCTAGATTTTCAAATGAAGCAAATTCTTCGAGCATTTTTTCTAAATCATCTTGTCGTTTATATGTTACAGCCATGGGGCACCTCCAAAAATAATATATGCTCATTATACCTTTTTTACCCAAAAATATCTAAAAGAATCTGATTGATTTGAAGTCCAAAATATACTTAGCAACTTCAAATCATGTTATAATACTCTTATGGAAACAAGAATAACAGAATTAGTTAGCTTGCTGAATCAGTATGCTAAAGAATATTATCAATTGGATCGACCAAGTGTATCGGATGCCGAATATGACAAGCTCTATCGTGAGTTAGTTGAGCTCGAGACAGCACATCCAGAACTGATTTTACCAGATAGCCCAACCCATCGAGTGGGTGGGAAAGTATTAGATGGTTTTGAGAAATATAGCCATGTTTATCCTCTTTTTAGTCTGCAGGATGCATTTTCGCGTGCAGAATTAGAAACGTTTGATCAGCGTGTACGCAAGGAATTTCCACAGGCAAGTTATATTTGTGAGCTGAAGATTGATGGCCTTTCCATTTCCCTTACCTATGAAGCTGGAAAACTTGTTGTTGGAGCTACACGCGGGGATGGCAGTATTGGTGAAAATATTACTGAGAATTTAAAACGTGTAGCTGATATTCCTTTGACCTTGCCCGAGGCGATTGATATTACCGTTCGAGGGGAATGTTATATGCCCAAAGCTTCTTTTGCTCGTGTTAACAAACAACGTGAAGAGGCTGGAGAAGCTGAGTTTGCTAACCCTAGAAATGCCGCTGCAGGAACCCTCCGTCAATTAGATACAGCTGTCGTTGCTCAACGTGGACTTGCTACCTTTTTTTACCAAGAGGTGAGTCCATCTGATGCAGTCAGTCAATCAGAGGTTCTTCATAAGCTAGATACCCTTGGTTTTACGACAAATCACGATTATCATTTGGCAAATACCATTGATGATGTGTGGGAGTTTATTGAAAAAATGGCAGAGCGCCGAGATGATCTCCCCTATGAGATTGATGGCATAGTCATTAAAGTAAATGATTTATCTGCACAAGAAGAGTTGGGTTTTACGGTCAAGGCACCACGATGGGCTGTTGCCTATAAATTCCCAGCCGAGGAAAAGGAAGCTGAAATCTTGTCGGTTGATTGGACTGTTGGTCGTACGGGTGTCGTAACTCCAACTGCAAACCTCAGTCCTGTTCAATTAGCGGGGACGACGGTCAGTCGAGCGACCTTGCACAACGTAGACTATATCGCCGAAAAGGATATTCGTATTGGTGATACAGTTATTGTATATAAAGCAGGAGACATTATTCCAGCAGTGTTGAAAGTGGTGGACAAGTATCGTACCATTCAAGAACCGATGCCTATCCCAACTATCTGTCCAAGTTGTGCTGGTATCCTACAACATTATGAAGATGAAGTTGCCCTGCGCTGTATCAATCCTTTGTGTCCAAGTCAGTTGATGAGTAAGTTGGAACATTTTGCTAGTCGTGATGCCATGAATATTGCAGGATTGGGAACGTCTATCGTTGAAAAATTGTTCCTGTCACAATTAGTTCATGATGTTGCAGATATTTATCAATTAACGGTCAACGATTTACTGACTGTAGATGGGTTTAAGGAAAAATCAGCTGAAAAATTATATCAAGCAATCCAAAGTTCCAAAACAAATTCAGCGGAGCGCCTCTTATTTGGGTTGGGAATTCGTCATGTTGGTAGCAAAGCAAGTAAAATATTATTGGAAAAATTTGGCGATTTGGAATCGTTAGCAAAAGCTGATCAAGATACTATTGCCTCGTTAGAAGGATTAGGACAAGTCATTGCAAAGTCAATTACAACTTATTTTACTAGTCAAGGAGCTCAACAACTTTTACACGAACTTAAGGAAGTTGGGGTAAACTTAGCTTATCTTGGACAGGTAGCAGATGAAAATGCTGCCTTATCCGGTATGACAGTTGTATTAACGGGCAAATTGGAAAGAATGAAACGCAATGAGGCTAAGGCTAAATTAGAATCCTTAGGAGCGAATGTAGCTGGCTCAGTTTCTAAGAAAACAAATCTTGTTGTCGCAGGAACGGATGCTGGTAGTAAACTGGCCAAGGCACAAGAACTCGGGATTGAAATAAAAGATGAAGCTTGGCTAGAAAACCTTTAAAAGGAATGAACGATGAAAAAAAGAAAACGTGCGCGATTGATTTATAATCCGACTTCGGGTCAGGAAATTATGAAAAAAAATGTAGCAGAAGTTTTGCACATTTTTGAAGGATATGGATATGAAACGTCTGCTTTTCAAACTACTCCTGAGCCAGATTCTGCAAAAAATGAAGCAAAAAGAGCCGCACTTGATGGATTTGATTTAATCATTGCTGCAGGTGGTGATGGTACTATCAATGAAGTGGTCAATGGCATTGCTCCACTTGAAAAAAGGCCTAAAATGGCTATTATTCCTACAGGAACAACAAATGACTACGCGCGTGCATTAAAAATTCCAAGAGGAAATCCAGTCGAGGCAGCAAAGATAATTGGCAAGAAGCAGACCATTTTAATGGACATTGGCTTAGCAAAAAATAAAAAAAATGGTACTCAACAAGAGCATTATTTTATAAATATTGCAGCTGCTGGAACCTTAACTGAGCTTACTTATAGCGTTCCAAGTCAGCTTAAGACTATGTTTGGCTATTTGGCATATGTGGTAAAAGGGGCCGAGTTGTTACCAAGAGTCCAATTTACACCAGTTAGAGTGAAGCATGATCAAGGGGTATTTGAAGGATCTGTATCCTTAATTTTTGTAGCCCTTACCAACTCAATTGGGGGGTTTGAACAAATTGTTCCAGATGCAAAATTAGATGATGGTAATTTTACACTATTGATGGTTAAAACAGGCAACTTATTTGAAATTTTGCATTTAATTCGTCAGGTTTTAGATGGTGGAAAACATATCGGCAGTAAATTAATTGAGTACATTAAGACTAAGAGTTTGACAATAGAAAACCTTCAATCTACAAACAGACTGATGATTAATTTGGATGGTGAGTTTGGAGGAGAAGCGCCTGTTGAACTGAAGAATTTAGCAAATCATATTGAATTCTTTGCAGACACAGACCTTGTATCAGATGATGCCATCACACTCGATATGGATCAAATCAATCGAGAAAAAATGGCTAAACGATTTATTGAAGAATCTGATCATATGGATGAAACTATTAAAGATGAAACTATTAAATAGGTAGAAAAGATGAAAAGTCTTTTCTTTTTCTTTTAGAAATGCGAATTAAACGCTTCCAACAGCGATATTTTCTTGACAAATAGGTTTTTTAGGAGTATCCTTACATGGTATTAAATTTTAAAAGGAGAATTCGTTATGAATTTAGGCGCATTGGCCCTTGGTTTGGCCTGTCTTGGTGTAAGTATCGGTGAGGGACTTTTGGTATCTTCTTATATTAGTTCGTCTGCACGTCAACCAGAAATGCAAAGTAAATTGATGTCTGGTGTTTTCTTGGGTGTTGCCTTTATCGAGGGAACTTTCTTCGTCACTTTGGCTATGACATTCGTCTTGAAATAGTAGAAAATAGAGAAATAGAAAAGGGGGGAACCTCAATTGGAAGAAACCTTAAGCCCAACCCTTACCCTTGGTCCCGTAACCTTTGACTTGACCATGGTATTGGTTTCAGTCATTATCATTTCGGTTATTTTCTTACTTGTGTTTTGGGCTAGTCGTCGGATGGAACTTAAGCCAAAAGGAAAACAAAATGTTTTGGAATATGTTTACGAACTAACGATCAACTTTACAAAAGGAAACCTTGGTGAAGAGGAAGCAAAGCGCTATTCTTTGTTTTTCTTTACAGTTTTCACTTTTCTTTTGCTTGCCAATAATTTGGGATTAATGACGAAGTTGGAAACACCAGAGGGACAAAATTTGTGGACATCTCCAACTGCTAATATGGCATACGACTTTGGTCTTGCTGGTATAGCAATACTTTTTTGTCATTTTGAAGGGATTCGCCGTCGTGGCTTTAAAGAATACTTTAAATCTTTTGTTACACCTTGGGCAATGGCTCCAATGAATATTTTGGAAGAAGTGACCAGTCTTGTGTCGCTTGCTCTTCGTTTATATGGTAATATTTATGCCGGTGAAGTGCTTGTTTCTCTTCTTCTACAATTATCTCAACAAAATGCATTTGCATACCCAATAGCCTTTGTTCTAAACATTGTTTGGACAGGTTTCTCTGTATTTATTTCATGCTTACAGAGTTATGTATTTGTTATGTTGGTATCTATGTATCTGAATAAGAAAATAAATGGAGAGAGTGAGTAAGAGAGGGATAAATAATGACGACACAAATTACAATGCAGTCAAGTACTGTACTAGGAAATTTTATCCTCGTTACAGCATCTTTTGCAGTTTTAATTATTTTAATTCGTGTATTCGCTTGGAATAAAATTACTGGAATTTTTGAAGAACGTGAAAAGAAGATTGCAGGTGATATTGATGCGGCTGAAGAAAAATTAGCAGTTGCAGCTGACCTTGTGAAACAACGAGAAGATGAATTAGTGCAAGGTCGTATTGAAGGACAAAAAATCATTCAAGACGCAGTAGAACGTGCTAAATTGGAGAAAAAACGAATTCTTGAACAGGCTGAAGTTGAAGTGCAAGGCTTGAAAACAAAAGCACAAATGGAAATTGAATCTGAAAAACGTGAGGTTCAAGAAACACTTCGCGTTCAAGTTGCTAATTTGGCAGTCGATATTGCAGGAAAAATTATTTTTGAAGATTTGGATCAACAGGCACACAGCAATTTGATTGATCGGTATTTGGACAAATTAGGAGTCAAGTAGATGAACGCTAGAGAAAATGCCCTCGTGCAAAAGTATGCTCTATCATTTGTTGAAAAAGTCAGTGACAGTTCAGAAATTTGGAACATGTATGATCAGATTTCTGAGTTGATAACTATCATTCATGATAGTAAATTGAACCGTCTCTTATTGTCGGCTACAGTTTCAAGAGAAGAAAAAGCAGCTTTTGTACGCACTGTTCGTCAATCTAGTTATTGGCAAATCAATGATTTAATTGAAGATGTGATTCGAGATGGACATGCAGATTTACTTCTGGAAACTCTTGAACGCGCTCAACTTCAAATCAGTAAATTAAAAAATGAGTTTGATACACATATTGCATCAGTTTATCCATTAACGGAACAACAAAAATCTCGTTTACGTCAATTAGTCGAGGAACGGTTTGGTTTGCGTGTTCATAATATTGTTGAAGAACTGGATGCTTCATTATTAGGTGGTTTTGTTTTGACAATTAACCATAAAGTAATTGACGCAAGTGTTCGTACACAATTAAAGGATGTTAGAAAAAAACTATAGAAAGTGGTGTTCTTTTGATAAATGCACAAGAAATTAGCGCTTTACTAAAACAACAAATCGAAGAGTTTCAACCTAACTTTGATTATACAGAGACTGGTGTAGTTACCTACATTGGTGATGGTATTGCACGTGCGCAAGGTCTTGATAATGCCATGAGTGGAGAGCTGTTAATCTTTGAAAATGGCACCATTGGTATGGCTCAGAACTTGGAGACAAATGACGTCGGTATCATTATTCTTGGCGGATTTACAGATATTCGTGAGGGTTCAGTTGTTCGTCGTACAGGAAAAATCATGGAAGTACCAGTTGGGTCTGGATTGATTGGTCGTGTCATTAATCCTTTGGGGCAACCAGTCGATGGATTGGGCGAAATTCGCACAAGCAAAACTCGTCCGATTGAATACCCAGCACCAGGTGTTATGCAGCGTAAATCAGTAAATGAACCCCTTCAAACTGGTCTGAAAGCGATTGATGCCTTGGTACCAATTGGTCGTGGACAACGTGAATTGATTATCGGTGACCGTCAAACAGGTAAAACTTCTGTAGCTATTGATGCTATCTTGAACCAAAAAGGTCAAGATATGATTTGTATCTATGTAGCAATCGGTCAAAAAGAATCTACAGTTCGTACTCAAGTAGAAACACTTCGTCAATATGGCGCGTTAGATTATACTATTGTTGTGACAGCATCTGCTTCACAACCATCCCCATTACTTTTCTTAGCACCTTATGCTGGGGTTGCAATGGCGGAAGAATTTATGTATGAAGGCAAACATGTTTTGATTGTATACGATGATTTATCAAAACAAGCGGTAGCATATCGAGAATTGTCTCTCTTGCTTCGCCGTCCTCCAGGTCGTGAAGCATATCCAGGGGATGTATTCTACTTGCACAGTCGTTTATTGGAACGTTCCGCAAAAGTTTCTGATGAATTGGGCGGAGGTTCCATTACAGCCTTGCCATTTATTGAAACACAAGCTGGTGATATCTCTGCTTATATTGCAACCAACGTGATTTCCATTACAGATGGACAAATTTTCTTAAAAGACGATTTGTTTAACTCTGGTATTCGTCCAGCGATTGATCCCGGATCTTCTGTATCACGTGTTGGTGGTTCCGCCCAAATTAAGGCCATGAAAAAGGTTGCTGGTACCCTTCGTATCGATTTGGCTTCTTATCGTGAATTGGAAGCATTTACGCAATTTGGGTCTGATTTGGATGCAGCAACACAAGCAAAACTCAATCGTGGTCGACGTACAGTGGAAGTTTTGAAACAACCATTGCACAAACCACTTCCAGTTGAAAAACAGGTTTTGATTTTGTATGCTTTGACAAATGGATATTTGGATTCAGTTCCGATTGATGATATTTTAGCATTTGAAGAAGAGTTGTATGCATACTTTGATTTGCACTATGATAATCTTTTGGATGTCATTCGTACAACGAAAGATCTTCCAGATACGGATGAGTTGAATACTGCTATTCAAACATTCAAAGACCAATCAATCTTTAAATAAAGGAGTATAGGATGGCAGGTTCTCTTAATGAAATCAAATTAAGAATAGCATCAACCAAGAAAACCAGTCAAATCACAGGTGCCATGCAGATGGTTTCTGCATCAAAGTTGGCGAAATCAGAGCAGTTGTCGAAATCATTTCAGATTTATGCTAGTAAAGTTCGGGCGATTACGACGGATTTGTTACGTGGTGAACTAATGACATCAGATACTAGTAATCCGATGCTCATTCGACGTCCTATTCAAAAAGTGGGTTATATTGTCATCACCTCAGATAGTGGCTTAAAAGGTTCTTATAATTCTAGTATTTTAAAAGCTGTTATGGAAATGATTAATCAGGACCATCAGTCAAATGGAGAGTTTGAGATTATTGCTATTGGGGGGATGGGTGCTGATTTTTTCCGCGCACGTGGTATCAACCCTGTGTTTGAATTGCGTGGAATTGCTGATAATCCTAGCTTTGAAGAAGTCCAAAAAATCATTTCTAAATCTGTAGAAATGTATAAAAATGAGCTGTTTGATGAACTTTATGTTTGTTACAATCATCATGTAAATAGTTTGACTAGCCAAGTACGTGTACAGCAAATGCTTCCTGTTGAAGATTTAGACCATAATGAAGTAGATGGCTATACGGCGACATTTGAATTGGAACCAAATCGTGAAATGATATTGGACCAATTGTTGACTCAATACGCAGAATCAACCATTTACGGGGCGCTTTTGGATGCTAAGACTGCTGAAAATGCTGCTGGTATGACTGCGATGCAGACTGCGACAGATAATGCGAAGAATGTTATTTCGGATTTAACAATTCAATACAATAGGGCGCGTCAGGCTGCTATTACTCAGGAAATCACTGAGATTGTTGCCGGCGCATCAGCTCTTGAGTAGGTTAGGAAAAGAGGAAATAGAATGAGTTCAGGTAAAATTACTCAGGTTGTTGGTCCTGTTGTAGACGTCGCGTTTGCAGCAGAAGATAAACTTCCTGAGATTAACAATGCACTTGTTGTATATAAAAATGATGATTCTAAACAAAAAGTTGTGCTAGAAGTTGCACTGGAGCTTGGTGACGGGGTTGTTCGGACAATTGCTATGGAATCAACTGACGGATTGACTCGTGGAATGGAAGTGCTTGACACAGGTCGTCCGATTTCAGTTCCAGTTGGCAAAAAGACGCTTGGTCGTGTCTTTAACGTTTTAGGGGACACAATTGACCTTGAGGAACCGTTTCCGTCAGATTTTGAGCGTGAACCGATTCACAAAAAGGCTCCTTCTTTTGATGAATTATCGACTTCAAATGAAATTTTGGAAACAGGTATTAAAGTTATTGACCTTTTAGCTCCATATCTTAAAGGTGGTAAAGTTGGACTTTTCGGTGGTGCCGGTGTTGGGAAGACAGTTCTTATCCAAGAATTGATTCATAACATCGCTCAAGAACATGGTGGTATTTCTGTATTTACTGGTGTTGGTGAGCGTACTCGTGAAGGGAACGACCTTTACTGGGAAATGAAAGAGTCTGGTGTTATTGAAAAAACAGCCATGGTCTTTGGTCAGATGAATGAGCCACCAGGTGCACGTATGCGTGTTGCCCTTACTGGTTTGACGATAGCTGAATATTTCCGTGATGTTGAAGGTCAAGACGTTCTCTTATTTATTGATAATATTTTCCGTTTCACTCAAGCAGGTTCAGAAGTGTCAGCCCTCTTGGGTCGTATGCCTTCAGCCGTTGGTTATCAGCCAACCCTTGCTACTGAGATGGGACAATTGCAAGAACGGATTACTTCAACTAAGAAGGGTTCTGTAACTTCTATTCAGGCGATTTATGTTCCTGCGGATGACTATACTGACCCTGCTCCAGCAACAGCGTTTGCCCATTTGGATTCTACAACCAACTTGGAGCGTAAGTTGACTCAATTAGGTATTTATCCAGCGGTTGATCCATTAGCATCATCTTCTCGTGCCTTGGCTCCTGAAGTTGTAGGTGAGGAGCACTATGCTGTAGCGATGGAAGTAAAACGTGTTCTTCAACGTTACCAAGAATTGCAAGATATTATTGCCATTCTCGGTATGGATGAATTGTCTGATGAGGAAAAGACTTTAGTTGGTCGTGCACGTCGGATTCAATTCTTCTTGTCTCAAAACTTTAACGTTGCTGAACAATTTACAGGTATGCCAGGTTCCTACGTTCCTGTTGCAGAAACCGTTAAAGGTTTTAAGGAAATTTTAGATGGTAAACATGATCATTTGCCTGAAGATGCTTTCCGAAATGTTGGTTCAATTGAGGATGTAGTCGCTAAAGCTGCTAAAATGAAATACTAGAGGTGGCATATGGCACATATGACTGTTCAAGTAGTGACACCAGATGGAATAAAATATGATCACCATGCAGCCTTTGTTTTGGTTAAGACCAAAGAGGGAGAATTGGGGATTTATCCAGGTCACTTAGAATTGATTGCTGTTTTAGAAATTGATGAGATGAAAGTACGACGTGTTGATGATGATAACCACGTGGATTGGATTGCAGTCAATGGTGGTATCATCGAAATCAACAAAGATTTGATAACAATTGTCTCTGATTCTGCTGAGAGGGAACGAGACATTGATATTAGTCGAGCAGAACGGGCCAAATTGAGAGCGGAGCGTGAATTAGAAGAAGCTCAGAACGCTCGGAATATTGATATGGAAAAACGAGCTACAGTTGCACTTCAACGAGCAATCAACCGTATTCGTGTTGGCAAACATTGATAAAATTGGGATTGAACTTGGTTCAGTTCCTTTTTTTAATTTCATGATATAATGGAGATATGATACAATCAATTTTGCAATTTATAAGTCATCTACTCTTTATCTATATAAGTTATCATCTATTGATAACGACAGTAGATTGGGCACGATGGTTAAAAGTAACGGGAGATAATCAGCCAAAAATCAACATGCTGATATTATTTATTTCTATTGCATTAGGTTATTTAGTCTCAACTTTCTTTTTAGAGTTGTTACTAATTGGACGTTCTTTTGCAACTATGTTTTAATAGGTTAAGAAGAGGGAAGTGAATGGAAACAATCATTGTTAAAGGAAGTCAAGCTGGATTAAAAGGTCAAGTTGAGATTGAGGGTGCAAAAAATGCAGTTCTACCCTTGTTAGCAGCGACAGTTTTGGCAAGTAAGGGTCAGACTCAGCTGACACAAGTACCGATTTTATCTGATGTGTTCACAATGAACAATGTTGTTCGTGGTTTGGGTGTTCGTGTAAAATTTGACGAGGAAACGAAGACAATTGATGTTGATGCGACTGGAAAATTAGGTAGTGAAACTCCCTATAAATATGTTAGTCAAATGCGTGCATCCATTGTCATTCTTGGTCCAATTTTAGCTCGTAATGGCTATGCGAAAGTATCTATGCCAGGTGGTTGTACAATCGGTAGTCGTCCAATTGATCTTCATTTGAAAGGCCTACAAGCGATGGGAGCAAGAATTAAGCAAAGGGCTGGTTACATTGAAGCCAGTGCGGAGGCCTTGCAAGGTGCTCATATTTATCTTGATTTTCCAAGTGTCGGTGCGACACAAAATTTAATGATGGCAGCAACGCTTGCTCATGGTACGACTATACTTGAAAATGCTGCGCGCGAACCTGAAATCGTTGATTTGGCTATTTTTCTAAATAAGATGGGTGCGAATGTTAAGGGAGCAGGTACTGAGACAATTACCATTACGGGTGTAGAAGAATTGGTAGGAGCAGAGCATCAAGTTGTTCAAGACCGTATCGAAGCAGGTACATTTATGGTGGCTGCTGCTATGACCGGTGGAGATGTTTTAATTAAGGATGCTATCTGGGAGCACAATCGTCCGCTTATTTCTAAAATGATAGAAATGGGAGTTGAAGTAACGGAAGAAGCAGAAGGGATTCGAGTGCGTTCAAAGGTGGACAAACTCAAACCTGTGACAGTAAAAACCCTTCCGCATCCAGGCTTTCCGACCGATATGCAGGCCCAATTTACCGCTCTGATGGCAGTTGCCAAGGGCGAATCAACTATGATTGAAACGGTATTTGAAAATCGCTTCCAGCACTTGGAAGAAATGCGCCGGATGAATGTGCATTCGGAGATTTTGCGTGATACAGCCATTATTACAGGTGGTCAGCCTTTACAAGGTGCAGAAGTGATGTCTACGGACCTTCGAGCAAGCGCTGCCCTGATTTTAGCTGGATTGGTTGCTGAAGGACAAACCATTGTTGGGAAATTGACCCACTTGGATCGTGGTTATTATCGTTTTCATGAAAAATTAGCTGCCTTAGGTGCGTCGATTGAACGTGTGAGTGGAGAAGTTGAAAATGGATAAGGAAAATCTAGGCAATATGGGTAAAAATTTACTCTTTGTAGTGATAATTTTACTGTTTGCAATTTTAATCTTTGCCTTTGGACTGATGGTTGGATACGGAGTCGTAGGTGATGGTGACAATATGTTTTCAATACTATCGGTAGAAAAATGGAAAGATTTCATTTCTAAATTTACTGGAAAGTAGGCTAGTCCTACTTTTTTAATGGGGATTTTATGGCGAAGAAAAACGTAAAAAAACAAGCAATGAGTTTGCTCAGCTTATTGGCTACGATTGTTGTAGTAGCGGGTGGCTATCTTTTAAGCGATAACAAGAGCAGTAACGTTGCTGATTATTCCTATTATGTCAATCGGTCTAAGGCAAGTGAAGGCACACCTAGTCAGGAACTGGCTAATTCGGTATTGACAGAAGATGTAAAAAAGCAACTGGGGAATTCGATTGAATGGAATGGCGCTGGAGCATTTATTATTAACGGGAATCAAACGGATTTAGATGCATCGGTTGCCAGTGTGCCTTATGGTGATAATAAGACAAAGACAGTTCAGGGAGAAACGGTTCCAACGGTAGCCAATGCGCTTTTAGCCAAATCTACACGTCAGTATAAGGATCGTGAAGCAACAGGTAATGGACGTACGTCATGGACTCCTGCAGGCTGGCACCAAATTCATGATTTGCCAGGGGAATATGATCATGCAGTTGATCGTGGACATCTTTTAGGCTATGCCTTGATTGGTGGTCTTGCTGGATTTGATGCCTCAACAAGTAATCCCAAAAACATAGCGGTTCAAACTGCCTGGTCTAATCAAGCTAACGACCAAACTTCAACTGGGCAGAATTATTTTGAAAGTCAAATTCGGCGGGCCTTGGATAAAAATAAGCGTGTCCGCTATCGTGTGACCTTGGTGTATGCTGAGAGTGAAGACCTTGTTCCTGTCGGAAGCCATCTAGAGGCAAAAGCAGCAGATGGTAGTCTAGAGTTCAATGTGTTCGTTCCAAATGTGCAGAGCGGTCTCAGTATCAACTATCATAGTGGGGAAATTGCAGTGAATGAGTAAAGAAATCAATTGCCAAAAACTCTTATTTTTGATAGAATATTCTTAATTGAATAGAAGTCTGTGAGACTAGTACACCTATGGAAACTGCCCAGGGAGTTGAGCCGTGACTGCAAGCTCAATCAGTGAAAGTTGGTCGAATTCACTCACACAAGGACTTAGAAACAAGGTCTGCCTAGCAGATGAAAACGGATGGTACCGCGTGACAACGCTCCGATACGAGTGGTGTCATGCGTTTTTTTATTGGAGGAATTATGTCAAACATTGAACAACAGTTGGCTGAATTAAGTCAAACTACACTTGAAAAGTTAAAAGAAATCCAGCACCAAGGAGAGAAAGAACTACAAGACCTGCGTGTCGCGGTTTTGGGTAAAAAAGGGTCCTTGACTGACTTGTTGAAAGGCTTAAAAGACCTGTCTAACGACATGAAACCAATCGTTGGTAAGCAGGTCAATGAGGTGCGTGATGTGCTGACGGCTGCTTTTGAAGAAACCGCTCAGAAGGTTGCAGCAGCAAAAATCCAACAGCAACTAGCTTCAGAAACTATTGATGTAACCTTGCCAGGTCGTCAGGTTAAGGTCGGAAAACGCCATGTCTTGACCCAGACTTCTGAAGAAATCGAAGATATTTTCTTGGGCATGGGCTTCCAAATCGTTGACGGATTTGAAGTGGAGAAAGACTACTATAACTTTGAGCGCATGAATTTGCCAAAAGACCACCCAGCACGTGATATGCAGGATACCTTCTATATCACAGAAGAAATCCTTATGCGGACCCATACATCACCAGTTCAAGCACGTACAATGGACCAACATGATTTCTCAAAAGGTGCTTTGAAGATGATTTCGCCAGGCCGTGTTTTCCGTCGTGATACGGACGATGCGACCCACAGCCACCAGTTCCACCAGATTGAAGGCTTGGTTGTCGGTGAAAATGTATCCATGGGTGATCTCAAAGGTACACTTGAATTGATTATCAAGAAAATGTTTGGTGAAGAGCG
The DNA here is from genome assembly GCF_049893385.1 of Streptococcus sp. VTCC 12905. Classification (NCBI taxonomy): domain Bacteria; kingdom Bacillati; phylum Bacillota; class Bacilli; order Lactobacillales; family Streptococcaceae; genus Streptococcus; species Streptococcus sp. VTCC 12905. Next base: position 59,876 of record NZ_JBMVJC010000001.1, read on the forward strand.
TCAGATTCGCCTGCGTCCATCTTACTTCCCTTTCACGGAGCCTTCTGTTGAGGTGGATGTTTCCTGCTTCAAGTGTGGTGGTGACGGCTGTAACGTATGTAAGAAAACAGGCTGGATTGAAATCCTCGGTGCCGGCATGGTCCACCCGCAAGTATTGGAAATGAGTGGCATTGACTCAACCAAGTACTCTGGCTTTGCCTTCGGTCTTGGTCAGGAACGCATTGCCATGCTCCGTTACGGTATCAACGATATTCGTGGATTCTATCAAGGAGATGTACGATTCTCTGAGCAGTTTTGATGTGAGACCTGTTTCTGATACTGAAAGTATCTAGAAACAGGACGGTAGCCGCTATGGCGGTCTACCTACTCCCCTCACTAGTTCTAAAGTTGAAAAAATGTCGTTTTCAACCTTAGAACGTCGTAATCTCGAACTATTTAAGGTGTGGGAATCGCTGCTCTGCGACTTTCCTAGCTACCTTATTAGGATTTCAAGCTAAAAATATCGTTTTGCTTGAAATCCGTCGTGATTTAGTAAGTTTGTCAGGTTGTTTAAGGTGAAAAACGGTAGCTGCTCTGGCGGTCTACCTACTCACCTCACTAGGTTTAGAATTGAAAAAATATCGTTCTCAACATTAGAACGTCGTAACTCCGCTGGAGTAGGTGAACGGAAATCGCGATCAAGCGACTTTCCTAGCTACCTTACTAGGATTTCAAGCAAAAAATATCGTTTTACTTAAAATCTGTCGTAATCCGATAAAGTTAGTAGATTGTTGTTTGAGAGAAACGGTAGTCGCTCTAGCGGTATACCTACTCCCTCACTAGATTTCTGGATGAAAAAATGTCGTTTTCAATCTTATAACGTCGTAATTCCGCACGAGTATAGTGAAGGAAAATCGCTATTCTGCGATTTTCCTAGCTCAGTTAGAAATGAGAGGCAATGAGATGCAGATTGATCCTATACGTTTAGAAGAGGTTTCCGCTTTGCAGGAGCTGGCTACACAGACTTTTGCCGAGACCTTCGCTCACGATAATGACCCTAAGAAACTGAAGGCATTCTTTGAGGAAGCGTATTCACTCGAAGTCTTGACTAGTGAGTTATCGGATTCCAACTGCCAGCACTATTTTCTAAGAGTAGATCATCAGATAGCTGGTTATCTTAAGCTTAACCAGGGTCCTGCTCAGACAGAACATGAGCTGGAAAATGCCTTTGAAATCCAGCGTATCTATCTCTTAAAGGCCTATCAAGGTCAAGGGTTGGGTAAGAAACTTTTTGAGTTTGCTTTGCAAAAAGCAGAGCAGTCAAGCTGTGATTGGGTCTGGCTGGGAGTTTGGGAACATAATTACAAGGCTCAGAAATTCTATTCCAAATACGGATTTGAAAAATTTGGCCAGCATGAATTTGCGGTCGGTGATAAGATAGATGTGGATTGGCTACTAAAACGGCCTTTGCACCAGAAAGGATAATATGTTAGTAAGTTACAAATGGTTAAAAGAACTCGTTGACTTTGATGCGACAAGCCAAGACTTGTCTGAAAAAATGTCAACAACAGGGATTGAGGTAGAAGGGGTTGAGCAAAAGAGTGCTGGCCTGTCTAAGTTGGTTGTTGGTCAGGTTGTGTCTTCTGAGCCAATTCCAGATACCCACCTCAACATCTGCCAGGTCAATGTCGGTGAGGAAGTCACGCAAATCGTTTGCGGTGCTCCAAATGTCAAGCCAGGCATCAAGGTGATCGTCGCTCTGCCAGGTGCGCGTATCGCTGGAAACTACAAGATTAAGAAAGGCAAAATCCGTGGAGTTGAATCCTTGGGTATGCTCTGCTCATTGAGCGAAATCGGAGTGTCCGACTCTGTGGTACCAAAAGTATATGCGGACGGAATCTACCACCTGCCTGAAGATGCAGTCGTGGGTGAGCCAGTCTTTTCATATCTGGACCTCGACGACGAGATTATCGAGCTGTCTATCACGCCAAACCGTGCCGATGCACTCTCCATGCGTGGCGTGGCTCACGAAGTGGCTGCTATCTATGACAGCAAGGTCAACTTCAAGCCTGTGACCTTGGAGGAAAGTGACAAGAAGGCAAGCGATGTGATTGAAGTGGCCATTGAGTCAGACAAGGTGACTGCCTACACGGCCCGTGTCATTGAAAATGTGACTATCGCACCGAGCCCACAGTGGTTGCAAAATCTGCTCATGAACGCAGGTATCCGCCCGCTCAACAACGTGGTCGACATCACCAACTACATCTTGCTCTACTTCGGTCAGCCCATGCACGCCTTTGACTTTGACAAGTTTGACGGCAAGAAAATCGTAGCTCGTCAGGCAAAAGAGGGTGAGAACTTGGTAACGCTTGACGGCGAAGAGCGTGACTTGGTTGCCGATGACATCGTCATTTCCGTTGGGGACAAGGCGGTTGCCCTTGGTGGTGTCATGGGTGGTGCCAACACAGAGATTGACAACAACTCTAAGACCGTCGTGCTGGAAGCAGCTCTCTTTGACGGCAAGTCTATCCGCAAGACCTCAGGTCGTCTCAACCTTCGCTCTGAGTCCTCTTCTCGCTTTGAAAAAGGAATCAACGTGGCGACTTTGACGGAGGCTATGGACACAGCAGCTGCTATGATTGCGGAACTGGCCGGCGGTCAGGTATTGTCTGGCATCGTTTCTGCAGGCAGCGTGGACACTTCGGATGTCCCAGTCACAGCGACCATTGATTATGTCAACCGCTCGCTCGGGACCAATCTGGACTATGCCCAAATCGCAGATATTTTCCGTCGTTTAGGTATGGAAACAACTGGCGATGCAAGTCAGTTTACAGTCGCAGTACCGCGTCGTCGTTGGGACATTCGCATTCCTGCGGACTTAGTTGAAGAAATCGCACGTATCTATGGCTATAATAATCTGCCGACCACTCTTCCAAAAGAGGACGGAACAGCAGGTGAGTTGACCCTGACCCAGAACATCCGTCGCCAAGTACGTAGCCTGGCAGAAGGTGCAGGCCTGACAGAAATCATTTCCTATGCCTTGACAACGCCTAAAAAGGCTGTGGAGTTTGCGGTTCGTCCAACCACAGTCACCGAACTCATGTGGCCAATGACTGTTGACCGCTCTGCCCTTCGTCAGAATATGGTATCTGGTATGCTAGACACAGTTGCCTACAACGTGGCTCGTAAGAACAAGAACTTGGCTCTTTACGAAATCGGTAAAATCTTTGAACAGTCTGGCAATCCAAAAGAAGACCTGCCACAAGAAATCAATAAGTTCGCTCTTGTCTTGACTGGCTTGGTAGCTGAGAAAGACTTTCAGACGCCTGCTGTACCCTTTGATTTCTTCCATGCTAAAGGTATCTTGGAAGCTATCTTTGGTCACTACAAGTTGTCAGTTGACTTTGTGGCAACCAGTGAGATTGCTGCCTTGCACCCAGGTCGTACTGCTGAAATCCATTTGAATGGGGCGGTAATCGGCTTTGTCGGTCAAGTACACCCTCAAACGGCTAAGGACTACGGTATTCCTGAAACTTATGTGGCTGAAATCAACCTGGATGCGATTGAAGAAGCTCTCCAGCCTGCTCAGCCATTTACCGAAATCTCCAAATTCCCAGCGGTCAGCCGTGACATTGCCCTGCTTTTGAGCAGTGATGTCAAGCATCAGGATGTCTTGGATGCCATTGCGGCTGCGGGCGTGAAACGCTTGACCAAGGTGACCCTCTTTGACGTCTATGCGGGTAACAATATCGAGGCCGGTAAGAAGTCTATGGCTTATAACCTGACCTTCCAGAATCCTGAGGATAGCTTGACGGATGAGGAAGTGGCTAAGTACATGGAGAAAATTAGTAAGGCTTTGGTTGAGCTTGGTGCTGAAATTCGTTAAACTTTAGTCTTTCATTTTATCTTTTATTACTTCGACGTATGAGGAAACTCTGTTTCCTTATCTCCCACTTCAAATAATTTCAGATTATTTAAACTCGTTTTGACGTACTCGACAGCTATGACTTGCTATCGTAAGTAATATTTTCAGCCTTGGACAGACGGTTGGTCTGTGCAAGCTGTCTGCAGCTTTTGATGCGAACTTTATTCGATCTATTTCTCAGCTCTAAAGGTTTCCTAAACCTTTAGAGCTGTACAAAAGCAAATTGAAAGAATATACTACTAAATCCTAGTCTGAGGGCTAGGATTTTTGGGAGGGTGGTATGAATGTTCAAGAGATTCAAGAAAAATCTTTCCGAGAAGGCAAGCTTATCGCTTTTCCTAAAAAATTAAAAAGTAAGCAGGACTTGTTTGCCTATTTACAAGAAGAATTAGCTAAAAAAGGCTCGACCTTCACAGAAAAAGAAGTTAATGCCTTTCTAGCTGAGACTTATGATGACTTTGCTATATTGAGACGCTACTTGGTGGATTATGGCTACCTGTCGCGTGATCAGGATGGTTTAGAATACAGAATAGAAGAAAAGAGATGATTGCGGTCATCTCTTTTGTCTTACAAAATAAAGGGTTCAATCTTCAACTCTATCTGGTTGCCATACTTGGCTAGTAAATCGTCTGCCAGGGGATGATAGAGTGCTCGTAGTTGTTCAATCTTGTCAGGGAATTGCTTGCCGATGTAGTCAAACTTGCATTCGATGGTTAAGAAAAGTTGGTGGAAGAGTTCGTTAATCTCATTCAATCGGGCAATCATTTCTTCATCCTCTTTGAGAAAATCAGGGATTTCTGAGCGATTGTTGACAAAACCATCGCTGAGTTTTACGGGGAAAGAGCCGTATTCTAGGACAAATTCGTACATGGGATTCTCCTTGCCTTACTATTGATAGGACTATTGTAGCATAGATTAGAATGTGACAAAAGAATTTCACCTTCCTTCAGTTTAAGTTTACCGTTATCGTTAATATATTCAGGAGCTCCATATTCTGCTAGTAAATCTTGTTCAGCTTTAGTCAGCTCCCCAACCAACTGTTTGTATTCTCGCATATCTTTGATGTCATTGGTTCCGACTTTTTGGCGCTCTATTCCTAAAGATTGTAATTTTTCTTCAAGGCAAAGAATTTCTTTATCTCGAAATTCTTTTAATTGCTCCCTGCCTTTTTCTTTATATCCTTGCGTTTTGCAAGGCTTTTTTAAAGCTAGGTTGTTTTTCTAGACCTTTTTTGTAGCCGTCTGCCACTGGAACAATATTAAAATGAGCATGCGGAGCTCCTGCTTCATCCATATGAATGACGGCATTATAGATATGCAAATGAGCATGCCTTTGCTCAAATTCATTAATATAGGCCTCTAATTGCCTTGCTACGGCTTTTTTATCATCTAGCGATAGATTTTCCCAATCTTCTTTTTTACCGACCGTTACGACGATTTCTCGTTGTAAATCAAGCGTCTTACTTTTTTTGACATGTTGGTAATAGTCAGTAATTTTTCGGTCAGCTCGTTTTTGTTTAGCATTATATTTTTCGAGAGCTTCTCCAAATAGTTCATCGTAAGTTTCTTTGAGATTTCCTCTCTTGATATAAATGTTTTCGTTAGAACGATCTTGTTTGATGTGCTTGTGTGCAGGTTCTTGGTATTCTGCTTCCGTTAATTCACGGTTATTATGCTTTAAGCTCGTCATATTTGTTTTAGTGACGAATGAAATGCTCATCTTCATACAGATTCTCCTTAAAAGCTTCAGTCGAGTAGCGACTGATTGGCGAGCCGACAAAGTCTATTGCTCGCCTTTGAGTGATATAATTTGACTAAATTATATCACATTTCTGTTACTCTTTGACGAAAGAGTAACGTTTTTGCTGTTTTGACACTACGTATCAAAACGAAAACGCTCTTCGAGGACTCTTGCAGAGAGCAAACGTGCGAACCAGCGCACAAAAAAAGCTCTTCAATAAGAGCTTAAAAATAAAGGATAGTATGCTGTCATTATAATAATTGGAAACACGTTTAATTTTGGGGGGTAAATACGAAAATACAGCATACTATTAGTTTTTAAGACGTTTATATTTTTAAATAAGAGTTCTTAGGACAATTCTGATAACTGTTTGAAGCATATAACTCACCTCTAGTCACAATTAGAGTATGTTCCCAATTTTTAACAAAACTAATGTTTTTTATTCCATTTGAACGCCCATATAACAGCTATAGTTAATGCAATAATCCAAATAATTGTTACAAAGATAGAGCCATCGCTTATTTGGAAATTATTCATATCTTGGAAAAACTTATTATGAGCTCCTAAAAGAGAGTAATCAGTGATTTTTTTGATAACTTCATTGTCATATGAGAACATCGGCAAAGTCATAATTAATAAATAAAAAATCAAACTAATTGCTGATGCTTGAGTCTGTGTTTTACATATTAGTGCAATTGTTAGATTAACAAGTATAAAACATGTAATAGATAAAAATGTGACTACATAATAAGTTCCAATATTAGGTATTTTCACATTGAATAGAAAAGGAAATATAACAATAGCTAATGTAGAAAAAATTATAGGAAAAAGGATAGTTGAGATAAGGTATTCTGAATATCTTACACCAGTCAATATAAGTGTTCTTAAATTTTTTCTTTCTTTTTCTTCACTAATGATAAGAGTAGTAAAAGTTCCAGCCGTTAAACTATAAACTGCAATTATTCCCATATTTAGGAAAAAATATTGTCCTCGTACATCTGGTATTAATGTTAACAAAGCAAAATCAACTATCGGAACAAAAACGCAAACAAAAAGTAACATTTTATTATTTAGTAAATATCTATATCTAAGCCAGACAAGGCTTTTAAATTTATTAATCATTTAATTCATCTCCCGTCAATTGAACAAAAATATCTTCAAGATTATTTTCTAAAGTATTAATCGTCTTAGTATTAATGCCTAAATATTTGTAAGTTTCCTCTTTAGGGATAATTTTTTCAGTACCATCAAAGAACACAACTTTGACCTTATCAATTTGACTATATTTATCAATTATCGATTGAGGGCTTCCTTTTTCTATAATCCTTCCTTTGTACAATAAGGCAATATTATCACAAAGTTTAGTAGCTTCTTCCATGTTATGAGTTGTTAAAAAAATCGAAACACCTTTAGATTTAAGTTCTAATAACATATCGTGGACTTTTTTAGCTAAGGTAGGATCCATACCAGAAGTAGGTTCATCTAAAAAGATAATTTTAGGAGTATGCAACATCGCTCTAATCAAAAGCATTCGTTGTTTCATACCGGTAGATAGTTTATTTGCTTTTTTTAGTCTATCATCATATAAGTCAAGACGTTTTAAAAGTGTATCAAGATATTTAATATCAACTTCATGGAATTTCGCAAAAAATTTTAAATTATCGTACAAACTTAAGCGTTCATAAAAACCGACGTTATCGCTCATAATTCCAATTTTTAAGAAGTCATTATATTTTAAATCTTTACTATTTTTCCCAATAATTTTAACTTCTCCGCTATCAGCGTCGAGTTGCCCAGTTAAAATATTAATTGTTGTTGTTTTTCCAGCTCCAGAAGGACCTAGGAAACCAAATATTTCCCCTTCTGACACCTCAAATGAAACATTTGATAGTGCTACTGTATCTTTAAAACTCTTATTAACTTTATTAAAAATTATTATTTTCTCCATAAATTTCCCAACTTTCTTATGTAAGCCTTTACATTTTGTAATTAAAGTTCTATAATGACCCTATAAACTAAAGAAGGAGGTAGTTGCTATGTCTGCAGCAGTCGGTGTTGGTATCTACACTGCCGTCAAAGTAGGTGGAGCCATTGCTTTTGCTTACTGGTATAATCACAGATAAGTGATTCGTTTTCAAAGCCCTTTTGGGCTTTTTTTATTCAAAAATAAACACCTCTTCAATATATTTATCAAAATAACGAGCTATTTTATGTGCTAACAATAAAGAAGCTGTATACTTTCCATTCTCAATAGAAACAATCGTCTGTCGACTAACTCCTATATCATTTGCTAACTTATTTTGAGTTATACTTTTTAGTTGGCGTAACTGTTTAATTCTATTTTTCAAAAAACTCACCCCTTTTTGTGTAATCGTTTCCATAATTGTAATTCTTTTCTTTTTTATAGTCAAGAAAACTTTACAAAAAGACAAATCATTACTCATTCGAGCTTTCTCATAAGTTTCTGGATCCATACGGATATATTCTTTTCCGAAAGCTGTTTTTTTCAACTCACCAATTCCTTTGTTTAATGCTATTTTCAGTTTTGTTTAAAGCTTGGTCGGTAAACTATATTTTGTATACAAGACAGGAACCTGTCAAAATTCAAGATTTAGGATAGAAGAGGCAAAGCAATGAAAACAAGAATCGTACAAAAGCAATTTAAACGTAAAGAAACCAAATATATTGTTGATATGGATGTATTTGTAGAATTTGAGAAAGAACTTCGTCAACATATGACCGAAGATGAATTTGCTACATCAACGATTACGAATATTTACTTTGACAATGAAGATTTTGATATGATTCAAGATTCTCTTGCTAAGAAAAATGGACGTGAAAAAATTCGTATGCGTGTGTATGATGAAATTCCATCAGAAACAAGTCAAGCCTTTTTGGAAATCAAGAAAAAGGAAAATAAAATTGGCTATAAATACCGTCTAACATCTAATCCAGTATCTGTTACAAATTACATTAAAAATGGTATTATTGATGCTACTATCAAAGATGAAAAAGTAATATCAGAACTTGAACAGTTGAGAAAACGTTATGGTGTCATCAAACCCAAAATGTATATTTATTATGATCGCGTATCATATAAGGGTATTAAGGACAAAAAAGTTCGCTTAACCATTGATAAAAACCTCCTATATCGTGACTATAATGTCAATGTAATGGTAGGGAAATTTGGTAAAGCCTTGCTAGACCCTAAAAAGGTCATCATGGAAATCAAAGTTCCAGAGGAACGTCCAGATTGGTTGGTTGCCTTGTTGGAAAAATACAATATCGAAAAACAATCGTTTTCAAAATATGGGAATGCTTATAAGCTAGCCCACGACATCGTAGAAGAGGAAGTCATTCATCATGCAGCTGTTTAATAGTATCTTTTCAACAGCCAATAGTAGTATCACCCTAGTCCAGATGGTCCTGGTTTTCGGAGTCAGTCTATCCATGGGGGTACTCTTAGCGGCTGTTTACAAATATAAATCGAATTATACAAAGGAATTCGTTATCACTCTAAGTCTCATGCCGGCCTTGATTGCTGTTATCATTGCTTTGGTAAACGGGAACTTAGGTGCAGGTGTTGCGGTAGCGGGGACCTTTAGTCTAATTAGATTCCGCTCGGCAGCAGGTTCATCAAAAGAAATGCTTGCAGTCTTGCTGGCGATGGCTATTGGTCTTGCAACAGGAATGGGCTTCCTTGGTTTAGCCGTATTTACAACAGTCATCTTATCAGCTTGTATCTTGATTTTTGAAAACATCAGTTTTGTTCAAGTCAATCAAAATCGTCGCCATCTCTTAGTGACAGTTCCTATGAATTTCAATTATGATCAGTTTTTTGAAAATCAATTTGGTAAGTCTTGTAAGCAGTCTGATTTATTATCCCTTAAATACAAAAAGAAAAAAGAAGCACTTGTTTTAGAATATCAAGTCCTTCTTGATAAGAAAATTACAGATAAGCGTTTGGTAGATACAGTCTTATCAGCGGGTCCGCTGGATGTTGTATTAAATAAACAAATGCCTAAGAAGAAATTCTTATAATACAGAAAACCTTGGTTTGTGTGTCTACCAAGGCTTTTTTTCTATTATGAAATAGACTGATGGGATAGCCTACTCACCATAAAAATCGACACTATAATCGACGAGTGTGTCTCCATCATATTGAAAACTAGCAGAGAAAAAGGGGCGATTTTCCAGAAGCCACTGTTGAAAATGACGGTCGCCTTCCCAAGTCGGCTTTGATAAAACCTGATCGTAGGGAACCCATTCCAAATCACCTTCATTACACTCAATAATTGTTCCTTCAAAGCCTGTTATTTTAAAGACATAGGTGTACCAATCACAATTAGGGGTGAAATCTGGAAAGGTGATAATTCCTTTTAAGGCATGCTTTGTGACAGTTAGGCCTGTCTCCTCAAAGACTTCACGAATGGCGCAGGCTTGAGGGGTTTCACCTGGTTCAAGTTTGCCACCCACCCCAATCCACTTCCCTTCATGGACGTCATTTTCTTTCTTATTTCGATGAAGGAGGAGAAATTCCTTTCCATTATCAATGTAACAAATTGTCGCTAATTGGACTGGTTTCTTAGTCATAGAGGGCTCCTTGTAAATGAATGATTCCATTATACCACAAAGAAGAATGGAGAGAAATCTTTGGGAGGTTTTCTGATTGGGTACAGTCTTGAAATTGAGAAGATGAAAGGTCTTTTCTGAAAATCTAATTTAGGGTATAATAAAGAATCAAATGATTTAGGATGTATTATGTCAAAACAAGAACAAATCGAACAAACTATTTACCAATTATTGGAATTATTGGGTGAAGATCCAAACCGTGAAGGTCTACTTGATACACCGAAACGGGTAGCTAAGATGTACTTGGAAATGTTTAATGGGCTAAAAGAGGATCCAAAAGATCAGTTTACAGCCGTTTTTTCAGAAGGTCATGAAGAGGTTGTTTTGGTGAAGGATATTCCTTTCCACTCCATGTGTGAGCACCACTTGGTGCCTTTTTATGGGATTGCTCATGTAGCCTATATTCCTAGCAAGGGCCGTGTAACTGGCCTGAGTAAGTTGGCGCGTGCAGTGGAGGTGGCAAGCCGGCGACCTCAATTGCAGGAACGCTTAACTCATCAAGTGGCTCATGCTCTTCAAGATGCCCTTGAGCCAGAAGGTGTATTTGTCATGGTTGAAGCGGAACATATGTGCATGAGTATGCGTGGAATACGCAAGCCTGGTAGTAAGACAGTGACCACAGTTGCTCTTGGAAAATATAAAGAAGATGCTGTTTTGCGCCGAGAACTCTTGTCCATGATTCACAATAAATAGGAGGTTCTATGTCTATTGAACAATTAGCCCATCAAATATCAATTATGGGAATACTCAATGTGACACCGGATTCTTTTTCAGATGGTGGTAACTATAATGAAATTGAGTCTGCTCTAGCCCAAGTTGAAAAGTTGTTGTTGGAAGGAGCGACTGTCATCGATGTTGGAGGGGAGTCCACGCGACCTGGTGCAACATTTGTGTCTGAAGAAGATGAGATCGCACGAGTGGTTCCGATTATCCGTGCAATAAAAGAAAATTACGATTGTTTGGTCAGCATTGACACCTATAAAACGAGCACGGCCCGTGCAGCCTTAGAAGCGGGTGCGGATATCTTGAATGATGTTTGGGCTGGACTTTATGATGGGGATATGTTGGCTTTAGCCGCAGAGTATAAAGTACCAATCATTCTCATGCACAATCAAAAAGAAGAAGTCTATGACGATATTGTAGGAGAAGTAAAAAACTTTCTGGTGGAGCGTGCGCAAGCAGCCATAGAGGCTGGAGTTGCAGCAGATAACATTTGGTTGGATCCTGGATTTGGTTTTTCAAAAAATGTCCAACATAATCTGGACCTTCTACACGGATTGAACCAAATTACCAGTCTTGGTTACCCAGTATTGTTTGGTATTTCTCGCAAAAGGGTGGTTGATTACCTAATAGGTGGAAATAGTTTACCTGTTGACCGTGATCAAGCAACAGCAGCCCTGTCTGCATGGGCAGTGCAAAAGGGATGCAAAATGGTCCGTGTTCATAATGTGGCAGCCAACAGAGATATTGTAAAAGTTTGGGCTCAGTTAACTGCAGGAGGGCAGAATGGATAAGATTTCGCTGAAAAAATGTCGATTTTATGGCTATCATGGAGCTTTTAAGGAAGAACAGGTCCTTGGTCAAATTTTCACTGTAGACTGTGATTTGTTTGTTGACCTAACTGCGGCCTCAAAAACTGACAATTTAGAAGATACAGTTCACTATGGTATGGTTTTTGAAACGATTAAGGCAGTCGTGGAGGGAAAGCCTTATCTTCTTATTGAAAAGGTAGCAGGTATCATTTGCCAAGAAATTTTTAGTCAGTTTCCAAAAGTGGAAAAGATTCGTTTGGCCATTTACAAGGAAAATCCACCAATTGCTGGCCATTATGATGCTGTTGGGATTGAATTGGAGCGTGAGCGACCATGAAACATCAGGCCTATCTGAGCATTGGGAGCAATATGGGGGACAGACTGGCTTATTTGCAAGCCGCTTTGGAGCAATTAGACAACCATCCAGACTGCCAACTTGGTTTGGTTTCCCCCATTTATGAAACTCCAGCATGGGGAAAGACAGATCAAGCAGATTTCCTAAATTTAGCTTGTTCGGTATATACCAATTTGCCAGCAGAAGATTTTCTCAGTCTTTGTCAGGAGATCGAACTGGCCCTAGACAGAGTAAGGATTGAAAAATGGGGTCAACGAACCATTGATTTGGATATCGTGTTCTGGAATAAGGAAATGATTCAGGAGGAGAATTTAATCGTTCCTCACCCCTATGCCCATGAGCGTGGCTTTGTACTTAAGCCACTTTCTGATATAGCGATAGATTATCGCCACCCTGGTTTAAACAAGACAGTTGGAGAATTGTTAAGAGATCTTGGGGGACAAAATGAGAAAAGGAGATACGTTTTAAGAGATTTATGACAGTTTTAGCGACTTTAGGAGTGTTATTGGCTATTATTGCCATTATTTATTGGACATCAAAGAACTTACATGTGATTATCGCTGCCCCGCTTGCTAGTTTAATCATTATCTTGACAAACCAAATGAATGTTTTGGAAGTCATGTTGGGGAAAGAGCAGTCTTATATGGCTGGTTTAGCTGGTTTTTTAATCAATAATTTTGCTATTTTTATGTTAGGGTCTATTTTAGCCCGGTATATGGAAGCAAGTGGAGCTACGCAGACGATCGCTAATAGTATTTTAAAAGTGATGGGCAAAGATAGTCCTTATAAAGGTTTGTTGGCTATTACATTGATTGCTTCTATTTTAACCTATGGTGGCGTGAGTATCTTTGTAGTGATTTTTACTTTACTCCCCTTGTCTCGCCCCCTTTTTAAGGAATTAAATATTAACTGGGCGCTTTTTCCGCTACCGGTCTTTTTGGGAGCAGGGACCTACACAATGACTACTTTACCAGGTGCCCCCTCTATTCAAAATGTTATTCCAACAAAGGTATTAGGAACCAGTTTGACAGCGGCACCAGTTATCAGTTTGGCAGCTAGTTTAACACTATTAGTATTCGGAATGCTCTATATGGCCTATTGTTTAAAGAAAAGTCTAGCTAATGGAGAAACTTATACAGAGGAAGAGGATGATACTTCAGTAGCATTAGCTGATAAGGCACCAAATCTGTTTCTATCAGTTTTGCCTTTAGTGAGTTTGATTGGAACGATTTTCCTTATGAACCAAACTCCCAATGTCTTAGCAATTGGATTACTTGTCTCTATCATCCTATCAGCCTTGATTTTCTTTCCATACTTACCAAACCAAAAAGAGATTTTGAATACTGCAACCATAGCATCTGTTGTACCAGCATTTGCGACTTCTAGTACTGTAGCTTTTGGGACAGTGTTAACCCTGTCTGCTGGATTTGCTGTTATACAAGAATGGATTCAACAAATTCCTGGCTCCCCATTGATTAGTTTGTCTGTCTCGACAGCATTGGTTAGTGGTATTATTGGCTCTTCATCAGGGGCTGTTGGTATCGCCTCCAGTCATTTTTTGCCTACTTATATGGAAATGGGTATCAATCCAGAATTGCTTCATCGTGTGGTAGTTGTTGCGTCAGCTATCTTGACAGTAGTGCCTCAGTCTGGTGTGATGATTACCTTCCATAATCTATCAAGACTAAGTATGAAACGTGGGCTTAAGTATTCCTTTATTCTGGTGACAGTAGGTCATATTTTAGCTTTGTTGGTTATCTTGCTATTGGCCCCTATTTTCTATTAAAAAATAGAATCCTTAAAAGAAGGGAAGTATTGATTATGGAAAAATTTTGTCAATCTTGTTCTATGCCGCTTGAATTGCATGGTCAAGATGTCCGCGGAAGTGAAAAGATGGGAGTCGATCACAGATTTATTGCTCCTATTGCTATGTAAATGGTGCATTTGTTGAACCTGATATTACATTTGAACAAATGGTAAATAAGGGGAAAACAGCGATTGCCAACGGGCAAGGTAATGCCCTTGTTAAATTCTTTATGAAGGCAAGTTATCCTATGATGTTGAAAAAATCGCAACGTTGGAAAGCTTAATTTTTCGCTCCTTGTGTATTTCAAGGAGTTTTTCTATTTCATTTTCCAACGATTTCGAGAATCGTGGTATACTATTATTTAATTAAAGTTAGTGATTTTAATTGAGTATAGTCGAATGAATTAGCTTTCAGACAAGGAACTACGGTGCAGACAGTACTAGAGTACGGCAAGCCGAAAGTGACGATGCATCTAAGCTAATTCAAATGACTATATTAGCATTTAAAGGAGGTTCTTATGTCTTTACTCTTATCACCAGTTGAAATGGCAGGTTTGTCATTAAAGAATCGTGTGGTTATGCCACCTATGTGCATGTACGAGGTTAAAAATGAGGATGGCTTACCCACGGCTTTTCATCATGTTCATTATGGGGCGCGTGCGATTGGTGGGGTTGGACTCATTATCCAAGAGGCTACTGCGGTAGAACCAGATGGGCGCTTGTCCAATCGTGATTTGGGAATATGGTCTGATCATCAAGGTAGGGCCTTAGCGGACTTAGTAATGGAGTTGAAATCATTTGGAAGTAAAGTTGGAATTCAGCTTAGCCATGGTGGGCGAAAAGCTGCTGATGCTATACAGCCAATCGGCCCAAGTGCTGTAGGGTACAGTGAAGAATATCAAGTACCAAAAGAAATGACCTTAGACGATATTCAACGTGTTCAGTCAGCTTTTGTATCTGCTGCTCGAAGAGCTCAAGAAGCTAGTTACGATATGATTGAAATACATGGTGCACATGGTTACCTGGTAAATGAGTTTTTGGAGCCGTTAACTAACCTACGTTCTGATGAATATGGCGGAACTTTAGAAAATCGTTTCCGGTTTTTGAAGGAGATAATTGAAGGAGTTAAAACGGTATTTTGTGGACCAATTTGGGTGCGTTTATCAGCAACAGCTTATGATGAAACAGGAACACAAAATACTCTTCAAGATTACCAACAAATTGCCAAATGGCTAGAGGAACTTGGGGTGGCTTGTTTAGATATTTCTACGGGTGGTTTGATGGATGTGAAGCCCAATATTCCTATTTATGGAGGCTATCAAGCTACATTTTCAGCACAAATCAAACAAGCAGTCTCCATTCCAGTAACAGCAGTTGGTTTGTTACATAATCCGGAGTTAGGTGAGTATCTATTGCAAACAGGACAAGCTGATCTCATTCAAGTGGGACGCGGTTTAATACGAAACGTCAATTGGTTGGCTGATGCAGCAGAGACGCTGCACGATCATGATTTTCAGGTCTATAACAACTCCTACAAACGAGGACAGGTGAGGTAATTTCCTAGTACATTACGAGACAAATTGTCTATGCCTCCAAGCTAAAAAGCATTATCATGGATTCAACTATTACTAAATAAACAATTATCAGCTATCTACCTTTGTGGATGGCTTTTTTGATCCTCCCTTTTCTTCTAAGTTTATGGTACAATAGAAAAGATACAGTTTAAGCTTTTAAAACATTAAAATAATTGACTATTTAGTACGTCTCAATTGTTTTATAGATACATCACAAGGACTTCAAACCCTTGCTACGAAAGGAATGATACACTCATGGCAATTATTCAATGGTTGAATGGGAGCGATGTGGAATTGCAAAATAAAAAAATAGGGAATATAGCCCAAAAGCCTTGACTTATCAGGGCTTTTACTATGTTACTCTTTTGTAAGTTATTTTAGTGTAAAGCAATAATACGCAAAAATAATCAATTTTTGGTGCCTAGTTTGGTGCCTAGAATTTCACGAGAACAATTTAATAAGTGTTCTCGCTTTTTTTTATTTTCAGGAGGAAAATAATGCAAAAGAATGAACAGTCATCACGACAAATTGGGATGTATCATCTCATGGCTATCATGGGAATTGATATCGAGAAAGCAAAGAATATAGTTTCTGAAATGGAGGAGAAAGGACTCATTCAATTTGATGAGTTGGGGTATGATGTCGAATGGCAGGTGCTTAACAGTAAAGATTTCCAAGCGCCGCAAAACCGTGAAAGAATTTTTATTATAGGACATTCTAGAAGATACCGTCCCCGATTCTTATTTCCTCTCCGATGAGAAAAGAGCTCAACTGGTCTTGAACGATTAGGTAATGTTAATTCGTCAGGTAAAGGGATGAATAGAGAAGTCTATTTATCACGTGGGCTAGCACCAACTTTAACCAGAGGAAAAGGTGAAGGAACTAAAATTGCCATTCCAGTTTTAACCCCTGATAGACTAGAAAAACGCCAACATGGGAGACGCTTTAATGGGAACGATGATACGATGTTTACTTTAACTAGCCGAGATCGACATGGGGTAGTTGTCGCAGGAACTTTACCAATCTCTTTCATCCAAACTGGACGAGTCTATGACCTTTCAGGGCTTTCTCCAACGCTGACAACCATGCAAGGAGGGGATAAAGTTCCTAAGATTCTCTATCGTGAAGAAGCGCCGCATTTGAAAATTATTCTAAACCTGACAATCAAGAAATACAAGTTAATTTACTTCAGGTGCTTAATAAACAAATGGCGCTGCTTAGTCAGTTTCATAATCACTATACACGAAAAGAGAAACTATTCTTTTCCCTTATGGAAGGTCATGGACATGATTCACCTCCAAAAGTAATGTGGGGATTAGATGATAATATACGTGAATTATTCGAAGTGGTTCAATCTGATGTCAGTCGGATTCCTCACGAATCTATTGAAGATGTATCTAAGAATTTTGAAGGATTTGCTCTAGAATTTGAAGAGATGATTTTCAAGGAAGAGTCCATTCTTCTTATGATTTTACTTGAGACACTCACTCAAGATGATTGGCTGTCTGTTGCTAGAGAAAGTGATGCATACGGTTATGCCATAATTAAGCCCACGGCGGAATGGGTACCTGTTTGAGAGAATTTTGTAGAAAATATTGAATCTGAGGATTCCGAAATTGTTTCTAACACACGTGTCATCGATACCCCTGAAGGCCAGTTTACTATTTCCTTTGCACCGAAAGAAAGGGAAACTGTTATAGATCGTTCTACTCCACCCATTTGGAAATGGTTTTCTATCAGTTGAACAGGCTAATCTTATTTTTAACCATCTACCTTTAGAAATTACTTTTGTCAACAAAGATGAGATTTTCCAATATTATAATGATGGCACACCAGCTGAAGAGATGGTTTTCAAGAGGACACCGTCACAAGTTGGTCGGAATGTTGAACTATGTCATCCGCCGAAAGTTTTGGATAAGGTTAAAAAGATCTTTGCACTCTTACGAAATGGCGAAAGGGATAAGGTAAGCATGTGGTTTAGGTCAGAAAAAATCGTAAATTTGTCTATGTCACCTATGCAGCAGTTCGTAATGATAAATATGAGTTTGAGGGTGTGCTTGAATACGTCCAAGATATTCAAGAATTTTTGGATTTAGATAGCGATGTTAATAGAGATATCTAAGATTTTTTACTAGATAAGTTTAATATCTTTTAAACTTGAATTGGTAATAGAATTCGTCCGATTTTAAGTTTCTGATAAAAGGATGAATCATGATAGTATAATTCTGAACAGGTATAAAATATATAAGCTCATAAGCAGTGCAGAAAAAGTATTTGAGTACATATAACTCCAATAATAATGAGAAAAACACCAAAGTATTTAATCCTTTGGTGTTTTTGAAAAATAGTAGATATAATCTCATTAAACTTTTGTTGTTATCAGTTTAGTAAGCTGTTCTTCAATGCACTTCAAATCTTCCTCCTCCGACTGAGTTGAAATTTCAAGAACAAATCGTTGAAAAAAGTATGCAAATAGGAGTCCTAAGCCTGTTCGGATAACCTCACAATCTTCCTGATAAGTAACAATATTGGGGTTATCATTTTGTAACCGGTTTAGCTGCATTTTCAAATCATCAATAATAGTATCTTGAATAGCAACCATTAGACTCTGACGTAGTTCTGAATTAACTAAGATTTCCTGAAGTATTATTTTTATTATATCTGCATTTTGAGCTAAGAAACGAAAACGATTCTGGACAATAAAGTGAACAACATCTTCAATTTTACTATAGGTCTTCAATTTGGGCAGAAATTCTTTTTTCAACTCAGGAATGAGAGGCTCAATAATTTCTGATAAAAGCTCCTCTTTGGTTTTGAAATATTTAAAAATGGTGGACTGACTAATACCAGCTTTTTCTGCAATTTGGGCAGTCGAAGTTCCATTGTAACCTTGCCGCGAAAACAGTTCAATAGCAGCAGAAAGGGTTTTCTTTTTTCCAGCAGGCATTTTTTGTGCTTCCAGCCAATTCTGATAGCTATGCAAAATCGTGTTGTTATCCATTATTACCTCATTCTTTTCTTCTCTATTATACCTTGCGGTAGCGTTTTAGTCCAACGATATTCAAAATTGTTAAAATGACTAGAAACAAGGAAAGGACAAGTAGGTCATTTCCAAGATAGACAATGCTGGTACCGTTCAGAACAATTTTTGATAAGGCGTTCCCGGCATAATAAAGTGGGAGTACTTTCCCAATAGATTGCACCCAGCCTGTCATAGAATCTAAAGGAATAATACCTGAAAAGAAAAGTTGCGGAGTGATAATAAGCGGGATAAATTGCATCATTTGGAATTCGGACTTGGCCAAAGTGGACAGCAGGAGACCAAATGCCAGAGCGACTAGCGCAAAAAGAATATTGACAATGATGACATCTCCTATATTGCCAAGAACTTCCAAATCCAAGAGCCAGATGGTTGATAAGACAATAACAACTGTCTGAAGTGCTGCAATAAAACCGTAAGCCAGCATGTAGCCATAGACGATATCAGATCGCTTGACTGGTGTGGCTAGGAGGCGATCCAGTGTTCCCGTGGTACGTTCTTTCAAAAGAGCCATCCCTGAGATGAGAAAAACAAAGAAGAAGACAAAGAAGCCCATCAGAATAGGAGTCATTTTGGTAAAGAAAGTGGTGTCCTCATCTCCATAAATATATTGTTCAGAGAGGTTGATATCATCACCTTGAGAACTATAAATTTCTTCTGTTTCGGCTTGATCAATATTTACTTCATTAGAATCGCTGGCTTGTAAATTGCCAGACTGGCTTTGTGCCTTTTTAACAGCTTGAGCACTGGCTTCTTGTGCCTTCTTGAGATTTTCGATTAGGTCCTGAATTTGCGCTTGCTTGAGGGTGCTCGTTATGACCTGACGGGTCAAGTTTGTTTTGCCGGGATCGGTATTGGCATAAGTTACCTGGTAGTCGTTTTCGTCCTTGAAAATAAGGACGGCATCGACTGTCTGATTTTCTAAAGCCTGATTTGCCTTGCTTTCTGTTTTATAATCCTTGGCCTTAATTTGTTTCACATCGTCTAGGGATTTGACAATACTATCGGAAACATCGACGGCCGCGATGCTGACATTTGTTTCAGTATTAGCAGAAAAAGCAGCATTCATGAGCCACATGATAAAAACAGGCGCTATAAATAATAGGATCAGGGTTCGTTTATCACGTAATAGTTCCAGGAATACTTTTTTTGAAATGGCCAAAATCTTCATTCTAATTCTCCCTCTGCTTTCAAGAAAACTTCCTCAACTGTATTGACACCATATGATGACTTAAGGGCAATGGGGCTGTTAAAGGCGATCAATTTGCCATCAAGCAACAGTCCAACCTTATCTGTCAGCTCCGCCTCATCCATGACATGGGTGGTAATCAATATGCCAACCCCTTCAGACTTCAATTGATGTAGTTCTTTCCAAACCTGACGGCGCAGAGCAGGGTCAATACCAACAGTTGGCTCATCAAGAATGAGGAGTCTAGGATTCCCTAAAAGTGCAATGGCTAAAGACAATCGACGTTTCATACCGCCAGAGTAGCCTGAAACGGACTTATTGAGGTGCTCCGTTAGTTCGACAACTTGTGAGACATGTTTAATGGCTTCAGGAATCTCAGCGCGAGACAGTCCCTTCATCCGGGCAAAAAATTGCAGATTCTCGAAACCCGTCAGTGACTCATAGAGGGCATCCGATTGTGCCATATAACCAATTTCTCCCAAGACATAGCGGTTGGGCATATGATGCCCTAGAACAAGCGCCTCTCCCTGATCCGCCTTTTCCATCCCAAGCATGGTTTTAATCATGGTTGATTTTCCAGCACCGGATGGGCCGATTAAACCGATAATTTGACCAGCTATCAAGTCAAAATTGATCTTGTCAAGAACAAGCTGCTGCCCAAAGTTTTTAGAGATTGCTTGTAAATCTAATAATTTTTCCATAAGAGCCTCTTTCTAAGTAAGTGAGTAATCACTCACTTTTTTTATTATAGTGGATAATCACTTACTTGTCAAATTATTTTTTAAAATTTAAATTGAAATTTGCTAACAAAATTGAGAAGCATCAAGTTTTCCCTCATACAAAGATGCTACAATATAGTAATAAAGAGAAAGGACGATTTGAATGAGCTATTCAAAACTTTTAAAAGAAATCATGTACAATGAAGATAATATTTCATATACAGAAAAAGGGATAAAACCACTTTTTTCTGCTCCAGAGACTGCTCAAATTATAATCATAGCACAAGCACCGGGTATTCGTGCTCAAGAGTTAGGTATATTTTTCAATGATTTAAGCGGCAATAAGCTTCGTGAATGGTTAGGTATTGATAGAGAATGTTTTTATGATTCTGGTTATTTTGCAGTGGTCGCAATGGATTATTATTTTCCTGGAAAAGGTAAAACGGGGGACTTACCTCCAAGGAAAGGATTTGCAGAAAAATGGCATAAGAAAACATTAGATCTCATGCCAAATAAACAATTAATACTTTTGATTGGTGCCTATGCTCAACGATATTACTTAAAACAGAGATCGACGGAAAAATTAACCAATACTGTAAAGAATTTCGATAGATATCTACCTGAATTTTTCCCCCTTGTGCACCCTTCGCCACGTAATAATATTTGGCAGTCTAAAAATCCTTGGTTTCTAGATCAGGTTATTCCTGTTTTGCAGGAACGTGTTAAAGCAATTCTTAAATAAAGATTCGGAAATATACAGAAGATCGTTTTTCAACAATCTACCTAGAATGGTAGGTTTTTTTATAGTCAAAATTTTTAGAACTGACACTATCGTAACCGAATAGAATTATAAAGATATAAGTCTATGATTAATATCATTAAATCAATTGAACATAGTTAGATGTATTTGAAACAATCTAGACATTCTAGTATTTTTAAAACTTGATATAAATCAATTCTTATATTTTTATACTCATTTATACTAGAGACAATAAGGGAGGTAGAAATCATGCAAAAATGGTTATCAGGTTATCGAAATTGGTTGACAGCAATAACTGGTGTTCTTATTATACTTGCTTTTTCATCCAAATGGGTTTTTAGTAGTGAGCAGGGATCAGCTTATCTACTGTTTGTAGCTTCATTAGTTGGCGGTTTACCAATTTTTGTTCAAGCCTATCAAGCTCTTAGAGTTAAGGTCATTAGCATCGATCTTTTAGTGACCCTTGCTATTTTAGGGGCATTTGTTATTAAAGAGTTTGAAGAATCAGCTATTGTAGCTTTTCTCTTCTTGTTCGGTGCATACTTAGAACAAAGAACATTAGCCAAGACACGTTCTGCGATTAAGAATCTTGTCGAGTTGGTGCCAGAGACTGCATTTCGGAAAGCACACAATGGTGACTTTGAAGAGGTGTCGGTTGAAGAAGTTGAAGAAGGTGACATTCTTATAGTAAAAACAGGTGGTAAGATTCCAGTTGATGGTGAAGTTATATTTGGCGCTGGTACCACAAATGAATCCAGCATAACAGGTGAGCCTATTCCAGTCTCTAAAGGTCTAGGAGATAAAGTTTTCGCTGGTACTATTCTCGAAAATGGGACCATACAACTTCGTACTGATAAAATTGGGGAAGACACAACTTTTGGGAAAATTATTGAATTAGTCGAAGAAGCACAAGACTCCAAATCAAAAGCTGAAAGATTTATTGATCAATTTTCAAAATACTATACACCTGCAGTTTTGGTGCTTGCTATTCTCGTTTGGCTTATTAGTCGCAATATTGAGTTAGCCGTTACTATTTTGGTTCTTGGATGTCCTGGTGCATTGGTTATTGGGGTACCAGTTTCAAATGTGTCAGGGATTGGAAATGGTGCACGACATGGTATTTTATTTAAGGGTAGTGATGTCATTACAAACTTTAGTAAAGTTGATACAATGCTATTTGATAAAACAGGAACATTAACTTATGGTAACCCTCAGGTTGCACAGACAATCTACTATAGCAGTGATAGGAGTCTTGCTGAGAGCTTACTGGCTAGTGTTGAGAGAGAATCAGATCATCCGCTCGCGAAAGCAATTGTGAACCATTACTCGGGTTCTGTAGTAGAGGTAATTGACTCAACAGAGGTTGTTCAAGGTGGAGGAGTTGTTGCTCGTATTCAAAATCACCAAGTTCTCGTAGGGAACTCTTATTTGATGAATCAATATAATATTCCTTTCACTAACCAGATGAAGAGCGACATAGCAGGGATGGAAGCAGAAGGGAATTCAATTGTCCTAACTGCTATTGATGGACAAATAGCTCTTGTTGTAGGGATTCGCGACCAGATTAGACAAGGAGTCAAGGAGGATTTAGAGACGCTTAAGAATATGGGAGTAAAAAATCTCATTCTATTGTCTGGAGATAATCAAGGTACAGTTGATTTAGTTGCTAGTCAGTTAGGCTTAACCGAGGCTTATGGTCATCTACTACCAGAGGACAAGGCAGAATTTGTGAGAAAACGTCAGGCAAGTGGAGAAATAGTAGCATTTGTCGGAGATGGTATTAATGATAGCCCATCATTGGCCTTGGCAGATATTGGAATTGCCATGGGAAACGGTACAGATGTTGCCATTGAAACTTCAAATGTTGTTTTGATGAATTCGGATTTTCACAGAATCCCTCATGCGATCGGATTGGCTAAAGCTACACGACGTAATATGATTGAAAATATCTTCATTTCATTGGTAGTCGTAGTAGTTCTTCTTATCAGCGTTCTCTCAAGTTCGTGGATGAATATGGCTATTGGCATGTTTGTTCATGAAGGTAGCATTCTCCTGGTTATTTTGAATGCTATGAGGCTTTTAAAATATAAAAGAAAATAGAGATTCTTGATATAAATCAATTTTTTATTCTAAATATTGTACTATACTAAAGATATAATAAGGAAAGGAAGTAAAGATGATGAAAAAAGCTATACTACAGCTTGAAACACTGGCTTGTCCTACATGTATGCAAAAAATTGAGGGAGCCATTAAAAGTGTGGCAGGTGTTGATAAGAACAGTGTTAAGGTTCTCTTCAACGCTAGCAAGGCAAAAGCAAATTTTGATACAAGTCTGACAAATATTGAAGAAATTGCGAATGCAGTACGAGCAATTGGCTATGATGTTCTAAAAGCATCAGAAAAATAATAGGGGGGAAGTTGTAATGTTAAAACAATTTTTTGAAGCAAATGATGAGATGCTTGATTTATATACTAATGCTATCACAAAAGCTCATGGGAAAAATCATCCAGAAGTTTTTGAAGTTCGCAAACTTTATGAAACAATTCAGCATAAAATTCAGGGTAATAATATGGACCTATCAAATGAATTTTCGGAACTAAGGGGTGTCACAAAAGATTTTGCGATTCCAGATGATGTTTGTGAGACATTTACTAAAACCTATCAGCTCTTAAAACAATTTGTCGAATTATCTCAAGAGTAGGTTTCGTCAATTAGAAAGAGGTTATCCATGGTTCAACATCTTTGCGTAACACTTGTACCATTATTTAATTATCTGTCAGAAGATGAGCAGATTGTAATCAATCAATTGGCGAGACACCAACAATTTAAAAAAAATGAGATTATTTTCAAACCAGGAGATGAAAAACTAGATATTGTAGCTCGTGGAAGTATGAAAGTATTCCAACTGTCCACAAATGGTGATGAACAGATTTTACGGGTCGTTGAACCAGGTAGCTATGAGGGTGAAAATCAGTTGTTTGGTATAAAAAACGAGACGCTTTTTGGTGAAGCTCTCGAAACAACTGAAATTTGTAGCTTGAGCAAACAAGCTTTTAATCAAGTAATGCTTAGGAATCCACAAATAGCTCTTAAATTATTTGAATTAAGTGCGCAAAAGATGATTCAAGTAGAGAAGCAGGCCCAGATTTTATCTATGGAGCGTGTTGAGGAACGTTTGTCGAACTACCTCTTGGATTTGTCAAAAGTAGCGAATGATTATCAGTTCAGTTTACCTATGAAGATGATTGATATCGCGAGATATATAGGAACTACCCCTGAAACTCTTTCTAGAAAATTTAGATTTCTTGAGGATAATAGATTGATAAAACGTTCAGGTAGAAGAATAATTATTCTTAACGGAGATGGCTTACTTGATTTATGAGGTAAAAAATGTCGTTTGACAAATTAAAGGAATATCTACCCTATCGAGGAGAAAAATATATTAAGCCTGAAAAGGCTGGTAATTATCGCCGGTATATGATGGAGTTAAGGGATCTAGCTCGACAGGCCCGGGATGAATTCAGTTTAATCAGTAAATTTTTTGAAGACAGGGTAAAGCCATTTAAAGCAGAGCGTGTTAGTCAATGGATGAATCAATCTCAGCTATGTCGTCCACATTTTTGGTGTTACTTCCGATTGCCTTCCGATGGTTTGGATGATTCGGCATTGGCTATTCGTCTATATGGGGAATCTGATAATTTCGGAATTTCCGTTGAGGTTAGTTTTGTAGAAAGAAGAAGGTCTGAAAACAGTTTAGAGAAACAAAATAAAGTTTTGAATCTTCTTCCTTTTGGAGCCATGTATTATTTTGTACAAAAAAATGGTATAAGTTTCAAAATGGATGCAACAGAAGAAAATCGAAAGAGTTTACTAAAACAGGTCAAATCAGGTGAGGTTCGTAAGGTCTTGGTTAAACAGGATATTCCAATTGAGACTGACCACTCATTAGAACGGTTAATTGATGATCTATTAAAAAGTTTTGATGAATTACTGCCATTTTATAAGGAAACAAAGAAATAAACTAAAGGATAGGTAGAAGTAACACCTATCCTTTAGTTTATAAAAATTATAGAAAGTCAAATTTATCCCAAAAAGAACGAAATAGTATAATTTTCTTTCCATTTCTATTTATTAATCCTTCTTCTTGAAAAGCTCTTAATTTACGGGACATAGTTTCAGGACTGGTAGCCAGATAGCTGGCTAGTTCTTTCAGTGAGACTGGTATCGTAATGGTCTCTTCAGTCATTACCTCTGAAGGGAGAGAGAGCTGACTGAAGTAGGTAGCTAAACGATCCTCTATTGAATCAATTGCCAGTAGTTGCAGTTGCTTCTCAACCTCTAAAGATTTGTAGGCATTTAATTGAAGTAGTTTGCAGCTTAATTGTGGGTAAAGATTGATTAACTTATTGAAATCTGACTTATATAGGATACATACTTTTGTTTCTTTAATGGCCTCTCCATAAAGAGAATCATTTGAGAGACCAAAGAGATAATTCTCTCCGTCATATTCTCCCTCATTAACAATACGAATAAGCTGTTCCTTACCAGTTTTGCTCAGTTTATAGATTCTCATAGCACCAGCTGAAATAATCGATAGCTGCTCTGGATCATTGGGAGAAAAAATAATTTCTCCCTTTTCAAAGGTTTTATGATATAGCAATTTTTGAACCTCACTCTGTTCATCGCAAGCAAGATTATTAAAAAGAGGAACCCGATGAACGCAGCCAATTTTTGTCATATTTTTAATCTCCCTTGCATTCTTTTATATTTCCTAAAAAATTGACCATGGTCAATTTTTTTTAATTAGGAAAGATATATAATTAAAACACTATATGTAGTGTCTGTTTTTAACATCAAATACAGTATATAGGAATTATACATATTGGGAGGGAAAAATGCAAGTGATTAGAATATACTATATCAGTCTTAGCGGGAATACAACTAATTTTCTTGAAAGATTAGATCATTATCTCCAGAAGGAACTTCAAGAGAAATTGGATTATGTTAATGTCAAGGATCTAGTAAAAAATAATGAATCATTGGAATTTGAAATCAAAGAACCTTACTTTGCTTTTCTACCAGCCTACCTTGAAGGAGGAAATGGTGTTACTACTGGTAATATCGAAATATTAACAACACCCCTCCGTAGGCTTATTGCATATAAAGAAAATAGTAAATATTGTATGGGCATTATCGGAAGTGGTAATCGAAATTTTAATAAACAATTCTGCCTGACAGCTCACCAGTATTCTGAGGAATTTGGATTTCCAGTATTAGATGAATTTGAATTACGAGGAACTGAGGAAGATGTTATTCGCATTTCAAATCGATTGAATACTAGGTTAATAGAGTGGAGATACAGTTCAGAGCTTGTATCATATAGGCTCTTACCTAATATGACACCACATCATATGCCTCATACCTTGCGGCACAGTCATCATATTAAAGATGGGACTTGGGAAAAGTTAACTATTTGGTCCGGAAAGATAAAGATTTTCGAATTAAGAGAGAATGGAGATGTTCTCAGAGAGTGTACTTATGACACTAGCAATCAACCACCATTTATTGAACCCCAAACATGGTATAAACTCTCTCCGTTAACAGAAGACCTAGTATTTTCCATTGATCTCTTTTGTAAAAAATCGGATTTTTTACATCAATAAAGGTAAAAATATAAAAAATAGAAAGAAGACTAAAATGACAAAAGATTATTTTATTCTGAATAATATGTTAAATGTACTAGTAGAGGGACAGATTCCACTTCATTATGACAGGGAGGCGTTAGAGGAATATTTAAATACAGAAATTAGGGATAACTTGAAAACCTTTGATAGTATTGATGAAAAATTGGATTATTTAATTAGTCATGATTATATTGATGAAAGTGTCCTTAGTATTTATGGTGAAAATAATAGAGAGTTCGTCAAAAAGCTGTTTATCTTTGCCTATAACTATGGTTTTAAGTTCAAAAGCTTTATGGCTGCCTATAAATTTTATAATCAGTATGCAATGAAAACAAATGATTTGAACTACTACTTAGAAAACTTTGAGGACCGTGCTGTATTTAATGCTTTGTATCTTGCGAATGGGGATAGGAATCTTGCTCATAAGATACTTGAAGAACTTATTTCCCAAAGATATCAACCTGCAACACCAACATTTCTAAACGCAGGTAAGAAGAGACGGGGGGAAATGGTTTCATGTTTTCTTATTGATATTAATGATTCTATGCTATCGATTGGTCGGAATATTAATTCAGCTTTACAGCTTTCTAGAATAGGGGGAGGCGTAGGGGTTAATCTATCCAATCTACGTGCGACAGGATCTCCTATAAAAGAAATTGAGAATACTTCTTCGGGTGTGCTGCCTGTTATGAAATTACTGGAAGATTCGTTTTCCTATAGTAATCAACTTGGACAACGAAATGGTGCAGGAGTAGTTTACCTTAATGTTTTCCACCAAGATATTTTAGAATTTCTATCTACTAAAAAAGAAAATGCAGATGAGAAGATTCGAGTTAAAACATTATCACTAGGGTTAGTAGTACCCGATAAATATTATGAATTGCTTAAAACAAATCAACCCATGTATCTTTTTAATCCTTATCACGTTGAGCGAGTTTATGGTATCCCGTTTTCTTATGTTGATCTGACGAAAGAGTACGATACTATGGTGGCTAATAGTGAAATAGAAAAGACTGTAATTAATGCTCGTGAATTAGAACAGGAAATTTCACGTTTACAACAAGAATCTGGTTATCCATACATTTTAAATATTGATACAGCTAATCGAACTAATCCTGTAAAAGGAAAAATTATTATGAGTAATCTTTGCTCAGAAATCCTTCAACCACAAGAACCGTCTATATTAAATCCAGATTTAAGTTATAAAAAGGTGGGGACCGATATTTCTTGCAACCTTGGTTCAATGAATATGGTAAATCTTATGGAAGCTAAAGATTTTGGAAAGTCTATAGAATATGCGATTCGGGCGCTCACTACTGTTACTGATCGGGGTGCAATCAGTGAAGTTCCAACTGTGGCTAATGGAAATTCGCTCTATCATACAATTGGGCTTGGTGCAATGGGACTTCATACAGTTTTAGCTCTTAATGGTATTGACTATGAATCTGATGAAGCCTTAGAATTTGTAGATGCTTTCTTTCTGGCTATGAACTATTACTCTTTAAAGGCCAGTCACCAAATTGCAGTGGAAAAGAACGAAACTTTTCATGATTTTGAATATTCTCGCTATGCTGATGGAAGCTATTTTGATCATTATCTAGCGAAGGAATTTCATTTTACATCTGAAAAGGTGGCAAAGATATTTGGAAATATTTTATTACCAACTATTGAAGATTGGCAGTTATTAAAAGAAAATGTCATGAAAGATGGTCTCTACCATCGAAATAGACTAGCTATTGCTCCTAATGGTTCTATTTCTTATATCAATGAGACTAGTGCATCTCTTCATCCAATTACTCAATTAATTGAAAATCGTCAAGAGAAAAAAGTTGGTTCAATCTTCTATCCTGCTCCATACTTGTCAAATAAAACACTTAGATATTATAAGACGGCTTACAACATGGATCAACGAAAAATTATTGATATTTACGCTAAAGCTCAGCAACATATTGATCAAGGAATGAGTCTGACACTCTTCATGCGTTCTGTATTACCTGAAGGTATCTATGAATGGAAGAAGCAAGGAAGTTTAAAATTAACAACTCGGGACTTAAATCGTCTTCGTAATTATGCTTGGACAAAAGGAATTAAGTCACTCTACTATGTTCGGACATATACGGAAGATGACGAATTCAACAGTGTAAATAATTGTGAATCTTGCATGATTTAAGGAGATACCATGTCAAAAAACTATTTATATTATAGGGCTATTAACTGGAATATTGTCGAGGATGAATTTGACAATGCAGTATGGGAAAGAGCTACATCACTGTTTTGGTTAGATACCAGGATACCAATTGAAAATGATTTTACGAATTGGATAAAGCTTAATTTTGAGGAACAAGGACAGTTAAGGCGTTTACTGATACTTTTAACGAATCTGTCTACCAATCAATCCATAGAGGTAGGTGAAATTGTTCGAAATGGTAAGTGTTCGCAACAAGAAGTTGCTATTTTAAATAATATTCAATTTATCGAGATGGTCAATACCAAAGCTTATAATCGAATATTGCTCACCTTTGATAAAGAGATTAATCTTGAAAAGTCATTTGAGTGGGTTGATAATGACTCACGTGTACTGGAATATTTAAATGATATTAATACCGTTTATAGAGAATCGAGTCTAGTTAAAAAAAGGTTCATAGCGTTATGTGTAGAAGGTCTTCTGAACTATGCTTATCTTTCATACCTTTTTGAGTTATGGATTAATAAAGAATTTAATAACCTCGGAACTATGTTGGAAATGATTATCCGTAATGAGTCCTTGCATTGCTTTTATTTTAGTCATAAGGTAAAGCTTCTACTAAAAGAATCAGATCCGCAAGAGGTTGAACGGTTCAAAGCATGGTGTTATGAAACTGTCAACCACTTCGTAAAGCTTGGACTTAATATAATTGGTGACTTCTATTATTTAAAGGAGAGTAAAAAAATCGCCAAAAACTTAATATTGCAGGAAGCTAATAATATTCTCATGGGGATTGGATTGAAAGAGCAATTTAGTTTTAATGATGAGGTGTTGAAAGAAATAAATTATCGGTTAAATAACTTACGCAGGCATCATCTATCCATCTCTAGTAATAAATCAACTTCAACTAATGAAGAGATTATGGAAGAATCTGATTACGAGTTCTAGAGGGGAATATGAAATATAGGGACATAGACTTAATTTGGTAATTAAACTAGAAATTAGGATTAATGTCATTGATTTGGAATTAGTCTATGATACACAATTTAAAGAAAAGGTGTGAAAGATACCGTTATCATATTAATGACAAAGGATAACAATAGATTGATCGATCTTATTGCTGACTAGATATATATCGTATTAAAAAATAGAGGTTTCAAGTATTTATGATTAAGTAGGGGTAGGAACTTGCTCAGTAATTAGAAGGATAAGTTATGCATAGATTGCATTAGGGACTTGTTAGAAAAAGTGAGAATAGAAGGTAGAAATAAATAAATCTACTGCTTAAGAAAGGAATTATACTATGACAACATTTTTTGGGAAAACCGTTACAGTTTCAGCAGAGAGACAACTGCATGTTGGTGATACAATGTCAGATTTTACACTAATGTCAAGTGATTTAACTTTTAAAAGTTTAAGTGAGTTTGAAGGGAAGAAGAAAGTTATCTCAATTGTTCCTTCACTGGAGACTGATTTATGTTCAACACAAACACGTACATTTAACAAGGAATTATCAGAACTAGAGGATACTGTTGTTATCACTGTATCAGTTGATTTACCATTTGCTCAGGCGCGGTGGTGTGGTGCTGAAGGATTAGATGTCGTTTTACTTTCTGACTATTATGATAATAGTTTTGGTAAAGCATTTGGTGTTCTCATGGAGGAGTGGCATTTACTAGTTAGGGCGGTCTTGGTTCTAGATTCTCAAAATACTGTTCAGTATACAGAATATCTTGAAAATATCAATGAATCTCCTAATTATGAGAAGCCCGTTGGGGTTGTTAAATCACTATAAGTGTATATTTTACGTACATCATATACTATTGATATATTAGTAATATTAATAAGTACAAAGGTAAGGGGAAAAGAATGCTAAATAAAACAATGAATTGGCAGCTTATTGAAGATGAATTAGATGAATATGTCTGGGATAAGGCAACTGCGCAGTTCTGGTTGGATACAAGGGTTCCTGTTTCGAATGACCTATTAGATTGGAGAAAACTTTCTGATATGGAAAAGGAGGTGGTGAAAAAAGCAGTTGGAGGGCTTGCCTTATTAGATACGTTACAATCTGAAGAGGGCTTATATGCATTAAAGAAAAATGCAAGAACCTTAAAAGAGAGAGCTGTGTTAAGCAACTTCACCTTTATGGAATCCATCCATGCCAAAACATATGGAACTATTTTAATTTCACTTAATACATTCAAAGATATAGAAGAAATATATAATTGGATGAATAATGACCGTAGAATGCAATTCAAAGCTAAAAAGATTAATGATATCTATCAGAATGGCACACCTATGCAGGTTAAGGTTGCAAGTGTCTTTTTAGAAGGAATATTGTATTATAGCAATTTCTTTATCCCCCTTTGGTACCGAGGTCAGAATAAATTAGCTAACTTAGCAGAACTTATTAAATTGGTTATACGAGATGAATCAGTACATGGTACATATTTAGGGTATAAGTTTAGACAGGACTTTAACGAGTTATCGATTACTGAACAAGAAAACTTTACTAATTGGATGTATTCCTTTCTAGAGGATCTGTTAGATAATGAGTTTGCATATACTAAAGAAGTGTATTCTGAAATCGGACTAGTGGAAGATATTAAAACATTCGTGAAGTACAATGCAAATAAATCTCTGCAGAATATGGGATTTGATATATATTTTAAAGACGCCTCAGCAAATGATGTAAATCCAATTGTAATGAATGGCATTTCTATTGAAACAGCAAATCATGATTTCTTTTCACAGGTTGGTGCAGGATATCTAATGGGAGAGGCGGAGGAAATGCTAGATGATGATTATATTTTTTAAAAGGAACAACAAAAACGGGAGCTCCATTAGATGAAAACAACTAAACAACACAAAAAAGTTATCCTTGTTGGTGACGGTGCCGTAGGTTCTTCATACGCCTTCGCTCTTATTAACCAAGGAATTGCTCAAGAACTTGGAATTATTGAAATTCCTCAACTGTTTGAAAAAGCTGTAGGCAATGGACTTGATCTTAGCCATGCGCTTTCGTTTACCTCGCCTAAAAAAATTTATGCTGCATAATACTCAGACTGCGCAGATGCTGACCTTGTTTTCATTACTGCGGGTGCACCTCAAAAACCGGGTGAAACCCGTCTGGATCTTATCAACAAAAAACTTGCAATCAACAAATCCATTGTTAGTCAAGTAGTTGAGTCTGGATTTGATGGCATTTTCCTTGTGGCTGCTAATCCAGTTGATATTTTAACTTACTCAACATGGAAATTTTCGGGTTTCCCTAAAGAACGTGTTATTGGGTCAGGGACATCACTTGATACTGCTCGATTTCGTCAAGCCCTTGCAGAAAAAATTGGAAATGATGCCCGATCTGTTCATGCTTACATAATGGGTGAACACGGAGACTCTGAGTTTGCTGTATGGTCACATGCGAATGTTGCTGGTGTGAAACTGGAACAATTGCTACAAGAGAATCGTGATATTGATGAAGAAGGGCTTGTCAGATTGTTTGAATCTGTTCGTGATGCTGCTTATTGCATCATCAACAAAAAAGGTGCTACATTTTATGGTATTGCAGTGGCACTCACTCGGATTACGAAAGCTATACTGAATGATGAGAATACTGTTCTTCCCTTATCTGTTTATCAGTATGAGCAATATCAAGGTATCAAAGATGTGTTTATTGGACAGCCAGCAATTATTGGTGCTCATGGCATTGTTCGACCGGTTAATCTGCCATTGAACGATGCTGAATTACAAAAGATGCAATCTTCTGCAGGACAAGTAAAACAAATTATCAATTATTTCTTTTAGGATAGGTATTTCTTAACATTATAAAAGTGAGTTTTACTAAGAAATAATATAGAGGAACACATCTGATCTATCACTGTCCACGCTGAGATAGCGTGGAATTAAAATCTATCATATTACAGTGTTGAATAAAATATTCAATGAAAGGCTAAGTGCAGCTAGATATGAACTATCCAAAAGTACTACTCTTGTGACTAAATTAGGACGGCACCCGTTGAGCTATGAAACTTAATGAGTGCTTTTTTTATTTTCCTTTCATAACCTCGTTCTGTTTATGCTCTAGTACTCTTTATTAATTATTTGAGCGATCACGTTAAGCTCGATATTAAAAATATGCCAATTTAGAATAAATCACACACTTCACTCTGTACCAAACTATAATTTTAAGTAGGGGTGAACGAATATATAGGCGTCTCAGAGATTTGAGAGAGGATAATGATTATTCACAAGAGTATCTTGCCGAATATTTATCTTGTAGTCAATCGTCTTATTCAAAGATAGAGGCTGGTAAACGTCAATTACCTACCGATTATCTTATTAAATTATCAAATTTATATGGCGTGAGTACGGGTTACCTATTGGAGTTAACTAATTATCCTCCTCGTTTGAAGAGTATAAAATAGTTCTCCATTAATTTGACCATTGACAATTGAATAAACCGAGGTGGGACTTTCTTATTTGTCGAGCAATTTAGTGAGATACGCCGTGATAGGAGCGAAA
This sequence comes from Streptococcus sp. VTCC 12905, assembly GCF_049893385.1. Lineage (NCBI taxonomy): Bacteria > Bacillati > Bacillota > Bacilli > Lactobacillales > Streptococcaceae > Streptococcus > Streptococcus sp. VTCC 12905. Next base: position 93,521 of record NZ_JBMVJC010000001.1, read on the forward strand.
ATTAGTAGCTATAAAATAGAGTGGTTCTCTATCTGCCATGACCACAAATAAGGACAATGATACTTCTGAACGTTCAGGTTGCCAAAGTAAAAGGACAGCGGGTGAGATGCCCATGAGTGATTTAACCAATCATACCCACGCAGGTTAATAATATGATATAGAGAGAAACTATTAAGAAAATTAAATTTGTATCGGTTTATAATAGTATAGCTGAGTGGGCAGATAAAAAAGTTATATTGAGGAGATGGGAAGGTCTGAATCAATATACACTGAATAGATGGTTAGGTGAAATGAGAGATAATAAGCAGTTTAAAGATTATGTGATCAACCCAACTCATAAACTAGTCTTTATTAATTTGGAAGGCTTTGAGGAGATTTTAAGATGGAAGCAGAGGGCGGTAAAATAAAGAGAATCATGATATAATATAAAATGGTTATATTTCTATGATTGATTTTTCTTTTCAAGTTTAAGGAAACGAAAATGTACTATAGAACAAAAACTAATTCAAAAGGAGTTACTCGATACGAAGTTGTGGATAAATATAAGGATCCACTAACTGGCAAGTGGAAGACAGCTGTTGTTAGTTATCATAAAAACACGAGTCGCGCTCGAAAACAAGCAGAACGCGAGCTCGAAGATAAAATTGAGAGATTAGTTAATGGCAGTGAAGCTCAATTTAATCCCCAGTTGATAAGAACTTTCGGAGAGTTAAAGATGAGTTGGTTAGAAACCTTGTCAGTATCAGTAAAACCTCAGACAGTAAAAAGAGAGGCTTTTGTGATAGAACGTCTTGGTGAAATTATTGGTGTTGATTATTTACTCTAACGTTTAACACCGTTATTGTTGAAAAAGTGTTTGACTACCTATATGGAGAAATATAATGCGTCACAATCTACTATGATACATATAATAAGCACTTTTAACAAAATTTTTAACCATGGTGTTCTTTATAATGTTATTCAGTTCTCACCAATGTCTGTAATAAAGCTAGAAACGTCCCTTGAGAAAAAGCGTGAAACAAAGAAAAAACGAGAAGCAAAGTTTTTAGAAATTCATGAATTAGAGCTTTCTTTGAAACACTAAGTCAAAGAAGAAACGCGAATTACTATGACTTGGTTATAGTTTTACTGTTTTCAGGACTGCGATTCGGGGAAGCTGCTTTTACAAAGGAAGATTTTGATGCTCAGAGAGGTATACTACATATTGCTAAGGCTTTGCAATATCATGATTTGAAAGTTTCAGAATTCTACTTTGATGAAAATAAAACAATAAATGGTGATCGAGATGTTGCTTTACCTAAAGTGGCTTGTGATGCTATATTAAGAGCTATACAACGAAGTGAAGACTTTGACCGCTATGCGATTGAAAATCCTTGCGAAGCATTTACATTCTCTGAGAGTGTTTTTTAGAACAGAATACGGTTCACCAATAACTTCGCATTCTTTCAGAGAAGTACTTGCTCGTGTTGAAACTGATCTTATTAAAAACTGCGAAGACAGATACGGTTTCAAATGGACAAAGTATGTAACCCCTCAATCCTTTAGGCATATGCATATTACCTATTTAAAAGGTGAGGGGATGAAAGTTGCTATAAAAGAAATTATGGAACGTTTTGGGTATGCCAATTATGAAACAACTATGTTGTATACTCATAGTCAAGGAATATCTCAAAATCAAACAATTAAAGCCTTAGATAAATTTATTGATAGGAATAATTTTAGATTTGAAGCATTAAAATCTTGGTCTAGCAAATATTCCAAAATCTTAAATGATGAAATAGAAAATAATCTTGATTCAAAAATAATTGAATTTTCTTTAGATGTTTTTAGAGACAAACTTGGTCTAAAATCAACTTATACACCTAGGCATATAACTGTAAATATAATTCCTAAGCTTAAGAAAGATTTATCAAAATATTACAAGTCATTTGATATTTCTTATTTAAGAGAAGGGAAGCAAAAGGTTGTTGGTTATAGGTTAACTTGGTGAATAAAAAATCTTGGTGCCTGTTTGGTGCCTAATAAAAAATAGACAGGTTTTTTAAACAAAAAATCTTGCTACGAAAGGAATGATACACTCATGGCAATTATTCAATGGTTCCCGGGCCATATGTCAAAAGCTCGCAGGCAGGTGCAGGAGAACATCAAGCACGTTGATTTCGTGACTATTTTGGTCGATGCCCGCTTGCCCCTATCCAGCCAAAATCCTATGCTGACCAAGATTGTTGGCGACAAGCCCAAGCTCATGATTCTAAACAAGGCCGATTTAGCAGACCCTGTTCGTACCAAAGAATGGCAGAGCTACTTTGAAGAACAGGGCATCCGTACCCTTGCCATCAACTCAAAAGAGCAAGCGACGGTGAAAAAGGTGACCGACGCAGCCAAGAGTTTGATGAAAGACAAGATTGAACGCCTCCGAGAAAGAGGAATTCAAAAAGAAACCCTGCGTACCATGATTATCGGTATTCCAAACGCTGGAAAGTCCACCCTAATGAACCGTCTGGCTGGTAAGAAAATCGCCGTTGTCGGCAACAAACCAGGTGTGACGAAAGGTCAACAGTGGCTCAAGTCCAATAAAGATCTTGAAATCCTTGATACACCGGGTATTCTCTGGCCTAAGTTTGAGGACCAGGAAGTTGGACTTAAGTTGGCTCTGACAGGAGCCATTAAGGATCAGCTCTTGCCTATGGATGAAGTAACTATTTTTGGTTTGGAATATTTCAAGGCCAACTACCCAGAACGTCTACAAGAGCGGTTCAAGGGCATGGATTTGGAGCAGGAAACGCCTGAACTCATCATGGACTGGACCAAGAAATTGGGCTTCCGTGATGATTATGACCGTTTTTACAACCTCTTTGTCAAGGACGTTCGAGATGGGCGTTTGGGAACCTATACATTAGACAGGGTGAGTGACTTAGATGGTAACGATTAAGGAAGTGATTGCTCTGCTGGCTCAGGTAGACAATCTAGACAGCCCTGTCTGGGCGGACTTAGCTCAGGATGATCGAACAGGGATCCAGGCTGCCATCAAGAAACGCCAAAAGGAGTTGGAAAAAGAAGCAGCAGAAGACGCTCGCTTAGAAGCTATGCTATGTTACGAAAAAGCCCTTTATGAAAATGGGGTGGAGTTAATCGCTGGCATCGATGAAGTCGGCCGGGGGCCTCTAGCAGGTCCTGTGGTGGCAGCGGCGGTTATCTTGCCCAAGGGCTGCAAAATCCGCTACCTCAACGACTCCAAGAAAATCCCCAAGTCCAAGCACGAGGCAATTTACAATGAAATAATTGAGCATGCTGTAGCAGTCGGTGTAGGCGTCAAAGATGCAGCTGTCATCGACCAGGTCAACATCTACGAGGCGACCAAGTTAGCTATGCTGGAGGCTTTGGGGCAGTTGGTCCAAGAACCTGAACACCTTTTGATAGATGCTATGAAGTTGGATACCTCCATACCGCAAACTTCTATCATCAAGGGAGATGCCAATAGCCTATCTATCGCAGCTGCCTCTATCGTGGCCAAGGTGACGCGGGACAAGATGATGGCGGATTATGACAAGGAATTCTCAGGCTACGGATTTGCTAAGAATGCTGGTTATGGAACGTCAGAGCATTTGGAAAGCTTGAACAAGCTAGGCATCACGCCAATTCACCGTAAGACCTTTGAGCCGATTAAGTCTATGGTGCCTGGGGTGGACTAGTCTTGACAGTCTTTTTCTGGTTATTTTTAGCGGCTATCGGTTTGTTTGCTCTCATCTATTTCTGGGAACGGCGGTCGATTTTTATCTCACTGTTTGCCTTGAACATCCCCGTCTGGGCCTTGGCATGGATTATCTCAACAGGCATTCTCGAAAACAATGAAATCTTGCGCTTGCTGGCTATAGCAGTGGTTATGGTGCTCTTTTTAGGCTTGTTAAGTGGTCCATTTGTCTTGATTTTCACACTTTATATAAATGGTTTTCAGATTTTGAAGAGAGAAGGGGTTCACTTACATAATTTCCTATCCATGGGACTGGCGGTTGCCCTGACTTTCTATCTCTTCATCGCTCCCTTTGTGGTTCAATCCCTTTCAGACATCAGCTTTTTCAATATGGTGTTCATCTACGTTGGTTTTTTGGTGTCCTATGCCATTATCATCAGCATGCTCTATACCACGTCTAGCTTTGTCGATTTGCCCTTGTGACCAATTACTATCACGTTTTCAGAGCTCTGCTATTAGCGCAACAATTGAAAATCAAGTGTATCGGTTATGGCGCAAAAACCAGATTTTACTTTAGCCTTAATGCCTTATTCGGGAATTTGTCGGCTATGTGGTCATGAGTCGAAAGGCGCATCTAGTTGTAATAGGTATTGTTTCAGTGATTTATCTGTGTGGAATGATTGTCAGTTTGATGTTATAAGAAAACAGCTTCTAGTCAAACTAGAGGCTGTTTTCTTATAACATAAAGTAGACAATGGCGATATATTGCAGTGCCGAAGCTAGTAGGATAAAGAGATGCCAAATCATATGGAAATAGGGCTTTTTCTTGGCGTAGAAGAGGGCTCCAATAGTATAAGATAAACCACCAGCTAGCATCAGAATTCCGAAAACAAGTCCAGTCTTTTGAAGAATGGCTGGCAAGATAAAGAGAACCAACCAGCCCATAAAGAGATAGAGAAAAAGGCTGAATTTTTCATTGATTTTTTTGGCAAATATTTTGTAGAGAATACCAAAAATAGTTAATCCCCACTGCAAACCAACAATTAGATACCCCAACCAACCACCGACCAAGGATAGGGCAACAGGTGTGTAACTTCCAGCGATAGCAATGTAAATCATGCTGTGGTCGATGATACGCAGGATGTATTTGTGGATCGATCCGTAGGGCATGGAGTGATAGATGGAAGAGGATAAGAACATGAGAAAGAGGCTGATGACAAAGATAGACATGCCAACTACCGCTGTCACATTATATTCTTGAAAGGAATGAATAGCTGTAACAGGAAGCAAAGCAAGCATCAATAGAGCTCCAACCGCATGTGTGACACTGTTAGCAACTTCTTCACCAAAGGAAAGTTGTAGGCTTAATTTCAAACTAGGATTCATGTTGGCTCCTTTCTAAATCAACTGTGAGCTGACGGGTTTTATAATAAAGTTTGACGGACTGACAAGCAAATCGGATAATATCAGGTGTTTTTTCGTTCTCTTTATCCCTCATACAATCTACAAAATGATTGTATAGGCTTTCTGAATCACTAGAATTGAGTAACAAGTTTAAGGTTTGACTAATTTCTTGAATAGAAAAGACATTTTTTAATATGGTCAAGGCTATCAACCGTGCCACCTGGTGTTTCTGATATTTTTTCTTAATTGGTTTTTCAATCTGTTTGTGTTTGACGTAGTTATTGATCATTGCAGCTGTTAATACTCTTCGAAAATCAACATTATCCGTTGTCAACTTGCCTTGATGAACCCCAGTTCTGTCATCGGCTTCGTTTCCTAGGTTACTATTGATTTTCATTGAGGATAAACAATTCTGTTCAAGGCTTTCCTGAGAATTGACTACTTGATTAACATAAAGCAGAACTTGGTCCAAATACAAATCTAAATCAGGTAATTCGTGCCAGTAGGGGATAGTTTGTTTCATAATTATCTACTTCCTATTATCTAGTATTAATAACTAGATTGTAAGACAATCCTTTTCTATTGTCAAGAAAAAAGTATCTGCATTCGGAAATGACAGATACTTTTTTCTTATTTTGGTACAACAATTTTTTCTGGTAAGGCCATTTTGTAAAGTGAATAAGCGCCATCCAAATTTTTCACGGTGAATCCCATTTCTTTCAAAAGCCGTTCGGCAATGTAAGAACGGAGTCCGCTGTGACAGCTGACGATGTATTCTTTTGCAGGGTCCAACTCATCAATTCGATCACGTAGTTGATCCAGGGGGATATGAAGAAAGTCCATGAATTGTCCACTTGGAAGCTCTGCTGGATTACGAACATCCAGCAAGATTTTTCCAGCAGCGAGCTCTTCCTCTAACTGGTGCCATTGGATGTTTTGGCTAATTCCTTCAGCGATATTCATGGCAGCATATCCAATCATATTGACAGGGTCTTTGGCTGAGCCAAATGGCGGAGCATAAGTCAATTCTAATTCTGGCAAATCAAAAATTGTTAAACCAGCTTTGATGGCTGTGGCCAGTACATCGATTCGCTTGTCAATCCCTTTTTTTCCAACAGCTTGAGCACCAAAGATTTTACCATCAGTTGGTGAGAAAATGAGTTTTAGAACAATTTCTGTTGCACCAGGATAGTAATTAGCATGGTCTTTACCTGTTGTATGTACAACGGCATGTTTGTAACCTAATGCTTGTACAGCACGTTCGCTTAATCCTGTTGAAGCAGCAGCAAGGTCAAAGACCTTAACGATTGCAGTTCCGATTGAACCTCTATTCTTGCGAGGGAGACCTGTAATGACATCGGCCACTTGTCGCCCCTGACGGTTTGCAGGTGAAGCTAATGAAATTAAGGTATCCTGACCAGTGATTTCTTGTTTGACGATGATCGCGTCTCCAACAGCATAGATATGTTCTTGACTAGTTTGATAGTTCTGATCAACTAGTATGCCCCCTCGAAGACCTAGTTCGATTCCTGCTTGTCTTGCTAATTCACTATCTGGTGCAACACCGACTGAAAGAATTGTAATATCTGAAGCTAAGGTTTGACCATTAGACAGTTCTAATATTTGTCCCTTATCATGAAAAGCGGTAACAGATTGACCTGTTATCACATGCACGCCTTTTTCACTTAACTCTGTCTCAATGTACCGAGCCATTTCCAAATCAAAAGTTGGTAAGACATGAGGAGCTTGCTCAACTAGAGTAACTGTCAGTCCTTTTAGGGCCAAGTTTTCAGCCATCTCTAAACCGATAAAACCAGCACCAATTACAACTGCCTTTCCTGAATTTATTTGTTCTAATTTTGCCATAATCTTATCTAAGTCAGGTACATTCCGCAAGGTAAAAAGATTTTCAGCTTCAGCAATCCCTTTTAGTGGCGGGATGACAGGCTTAGCTCCCGGTGACAAAATGAGTTTATCATAGGATTCCGTGATTTCACCATTAGGTGTTTGAACGGTAACTGTTTGAAGGTCAGGGTTGATGTTGACCACCTCGTGGTAGGGGCGGACATCTAAGTTAAATCTATTTCGTAAACTTTCTGGCGTTTGAAGTAATAAGCTATCGTGCTCAGCTATTTCTCCAGAGATATAATAGGGTAGACCACAGTTGGCAAAGGAGACAAATGGCCCTTTTTCAAAAACGATGATTTCTGCATCTTCCATGAGACGACGAAGACGTGTGGCAGCGGACATTCCACCTGCAACACCACCTACAATAATGACTTTCATTTCTTTCCTCCTTTAATTGGTCCATTCCATGCACTCATACCACCCTGAATGTTAGTTGCTTGATAGCCTTGTTCCTTGAGAAAATCTGTCGCACGCTGACTGCGCATGCCTGATTGACATATGATAACATAATGTGTATCTTTATTACCTTTGAAAGAATCAAGTTGGCTTAATGGCATATTTTTCGCCTGTGGTATATGACCATTGATAAATTCGTCCTCTTCACGAACGTCAAGTAAAATGGTGTTATTCTCTGTTAGTGTTTGCTCTAAGGCAGAAATTGGAATTCCTTCTCCTGTTGAAAACATTCCTGAAAAAATTTCTTTAAACATATCTACTCCTTTTCTACTCCTTTTTCATACCCCGTAGGGTATATAAAATATAACAATTATATCAGTATGTGTCAAGTATTATAATTGACATTTTGTAAAACTAACTGTACCATAGTTAGTATGAAAACAGAAAAAAAGAACATGATAAATCGTCTAAAACGAGCAGAAGGTCAACTTCGTGGTATCCAAAAAATGATTGATGAGGAGCAAGAATGTATTGATATCGTGACTCAATTGAGCGCTGTCCGTTCAAGTATTAATAGTATCATGGGGTTAGTGATTGCCCAAAAAGTACAAGCTTGTATTGAGCATCCATCTGATAATCCTGAAGAACAGGAAGCTCGGTTACAAGAAGCAATCAACTTGATTGTTAAAAAATAGGGGGGTAGGGTATGAAAACTGAGAGAGAAAAAATGGTTGCTGGCCAATTTTACATTGCAGCGGATCCAGAATTAAGACATATGAGGAAAACCGCCCGTCAACAGATGCAAGTCTTTAATAATGAACTCGATGGAGCTAAACGATCTGAGATTTTGAAGACTTTGTTTGGAAAGACTGGCAATCGCATTTACATGGAAACTAATTTCTATTGTGATTACGGAAGCAACATTCATGTCGGAGAGGATTTTTATGCTAATTTCAACTGTACTATGCTTGATGTCTGTCCGATACGAATTGGGAAAAATGCTATGCTCGGTCCCAATGTGCAACTGCTGACTCCTTTACATCCCTTGGACCCTGTCGAACGCAATTCTGGCTTGGAATATGGCGCACCTATTACCATTGGTGATAATTTCTGGGCTGGTGGTGGTGTGACAATATTACCAGGCGTGACCTTGGGCAACAATGTCGTTGTCGGTGCAGGTAGTGTTGTTACTAAATCTTTTGGCGATAATGTGGTGTTGGCTGGTAATCCTGCGCGTGTTATCAAAGAAATACCTCATCACTAATTCTCCCTTTGGGAGATTTTTTCTTTCCCTTGCGAATAGTATAAGTGAGGTGAAGAAAATGAATAATTTTGAATTGTTTAAATGGAAAAAAGCAGGCTTGTCCAATCTTAATATTAATAAAGTTTTGGCCTATCAAGAAAAACAAGGTAAAAAATTAACTTTACGGAATGTCGCTGTAGTATCTGAATGTAAAAATCCAATTCTTTTCATGGAAAATTATAAGAATTTAGATGCTAAGGCTTGCCGGGAGGAATTTAATAAGTATCCATCTTTTTCAATTTTGGATGATATTTATCCCACAGCTTTAAAACAAATTTATAATCCACCAGTTCTCTTATTTTATCAAGGTGATCTTGAATTACTTGAAAAATCAAAATTGGCAGTGGTAGGTACACGCAATGCCAGTGAAAATGGCATTCAATCTGTTCAGAAAATTATCAAAGAACTCAATAATCGCTTTGTCATTGTGAGCGGTATGGCCAGGGGGATTGATACGGTAGCTCATATTGCGAGTTTGAAAAATGGCGGACAAACCATTGCAGTGATTGGAACAGGATTAGATAAGGTATATCCTAAGGAAAACAAGGAGTTACAACACTATATCGGAAAACATCAATTAGTGCTAACAGAGTATGAACCAAATGCCCAGCCTTTAAAATACCATTTCCCCGAACGAAACCGCATTATTGCCGGATTGGCTGAAGGTCTGGTGGTCTGTGAGGCAAAAATACGGTCTGGTAGCTTGATTACTTGCGAACGTGCCTTGGAAGAAGGAAGAGAAGTTTATGCCATTCCTGGTTCTATTGTGGATGGAAAATCAGATGGCTGTCATCATTTGATACAGGAAGGGGCAAAGTGCATTACATCAGGCTTGGACATCCTTTCAGACTATCTATTTTAAAACAAGTTTTCCTATAGGAAAATAAAAATCTTGACACTGACTAAAAAATAGTATATTCTTTGTGAGATTAACAATAGCAGTAAGGTAAAAGAATGGCTAAAAAAACAGTTAGTAAGAAAAAATCAACAACCAAGAAAAATCTTGTGATTGTGGAGTCGCCTGCTAAGGCGAAAACAATTGAAAAGTATCTTGGGAAAAATTATAAGGTTGTTGCTTCAGTAGGACATATTCGTGATTTGAAAAAATCGAGTATGTCTATTGACTTTGACAATAATTATGAACCTGAGTATATAAATATTCGGGGAAAAGGTCCACTGATTAATTCATTGAAAAAAGAAGCAAAAAATGCCAAACAAGTCTTTTTAGCGAGTGACCCGGACCGTGAAGGGGAGGCTATTTCTTGGCATTTGGCTCATATATTGGGCTTGGATGAAAAAGACAAAAACCGTGTTGTCTTCAATGAAATCACAAAAGATGCCGTTAAAAATGCCTTTCAAGAACCGCGTGCTATCAATTTAGATTTAGTAAATGCCCAACAAGCGCGTCGCGTTTTGGACCGAATTGTCGGCTACTCTATTTCTCCCATTCTATGGAAGAAGGTTAAGAAAGGTTTGTCTGCTGGACGTGTCCAATCAGTTGCTCTCAAGCTCATTATTGACCGCGAAAATGAAATTAGAAATTTCAAGCCAGAAGAATACTGGATAATTGACGGAACTTTTAAAAAGGGCAGTAAGAAGTTTCAGGCTTCTTTTTATGGCTTAGATGGTAAGAAGGTCAAAATTGAAACCAACGACCAAGTTAAGGAAATACTTGCTCGTCTGGATGGAAATGACTTCCTTGTCGAGCAGGTTGAACGCAAAGAACGCAAACGAAATGCGCCTTTGCCATACACAACATCCACCATGCAGATGGATGCGGCCAATAAAATCAACTTCCGTACTCGTAAAACCATGATGGTTGCGCAACAATTATACGAAGGGGTAAGTCTTGGTACAGGCGGTACACAAGGTTTGATTACCTATATGCGTACGGATTCAACTCGTATCAGTCCTGTTGCTCAGGCGCAAGCTGCTGAATTTATTACTGAGCGCTTTGGTTCTAAGTATTCAAAACATAGCAATAAAGTCAAAAATGCTAGTGGTGCACAAGATGCCCACGAAGCTATTCGTCCATCAAATGTAAACCTAACACCAGAGTCGATTGCTAAGTACTTGGACAAAGATCAATTACGACTTTATACTCTTATTTGGAATCGTTTTGTTGCTAGTCAGATGGCTGCGGCAGTCTTTGATACCATGAGTGTCCGTTTGGGACAAAATGGCGTTATCTTCGCTGCTAATGGCAGTCAAATCAAGTTTGATGGTTACATGGCTGTTTATAATGATGCTGATAAAAATAAAATGTTACCAGAAATGTCGGAGGGAGACACTGTTGTTAGAACAGCTACAACTCCTGAGCAACATTTCACTCAGCCACCAGCTCGTTATTCAGAAGCCACTTTGATTAAAACCTTGGAAGAAAATGGAGTAGGTCGTCCCTCAACTTATGCACCAACGATTGAAACCATTCAAAAACGGTATTATGTCAAGCTTGCTGCGAAACGATTTGAACCGACAGAGTTGGGTGAAATCGTAAATAAACTGATTGTTGAATTCTTCCCTGATATTGTCAATGTTAAATTTACAGCAGAAATGGAACAAAAATTGGATGATGTAGAAATCGGGAAAGAGCAGTGGCAGAAGGTCATTGACAGTTTCTATCAGCCATTCAAGGTAGAATTATCTAAGGCAGAAGAACAGATGGAAAAAATCCAAATTAAGGATGAACCAGCTGGCTTTGATTGTGATGTCTGTGGACATGAAATGGTTATTAAATTAGGACGTTTTGGAAAATTCTATGCATGCAGCAATTTCCCAGATTGTCGCAATACCAAGCAAATCACTAAAGAAATTGGTGTGACTTGTCCTGTTTGTCAAATAGGGCAAGTGATTGAACGCAAGAGTAAACGCAATCGTCTTTTCTATGGTTGCGATCGCTATCCAGAGTGTGAATTTACTTCTTGGGACAAGCCAATCGGGCGTTCTTGTCCGAAATGTGACCATTATCTCGTAGAGAAAAAAGTTCGTGGTGGTAGTAAACAAGTCGTTTGTCCAAATGGTGATTACGAAGAAGAAAAAGTAAAATAGTATCAGTCTGGTGACCTAGAAGTTGTCAAATTTGTGAAAGCCCTGCATAATAATAGCTTAAGGTCACTGTATTCAACGACAGGATTTTAAGCTTTTTCTATTTTAGAGTAAATGATTAGCTGACTTTAACGACGCCTTTCAGTGAGAAATAGAAATTTATTTAAAAAAACAGTAAAAAGTTCTTGCGTTCTTAGGATTTGTATGGTATTATGAATAAGGTTTGAAAAAACTGACCTAAGACAGTAGGGGAGCTAGACTCATAAACATCCTACCGAGGCACAAAACGATTATTGATTTATAAACGTATTTGTACTTTCGTGTCTAGGTTTAGGTGCGATTTTTTTGTGCCTAGCCCAAAATAAAAACGGAGGTAAAAAAATGAGTGAAGCTATTATCGCTAAAAAAGCGGAATTAGTAAATGCCGTTGCTGAGCAAATGAAAGCTGCAACATCTATCGTTGTTGTAGATGCTCGTGGTTTGACAGTAGAACAAGATACAGTTCTTCGTCGTAACTTGCGTGGTGCTGAAGTTGAGTACAAAGTTATCAAAAACTCAATCTTGCGTCGTGCTGCTGAGCAAGCTGGTCTTGAAGGTCTTGCAGAATTGTTTGTAGGTCCATCTGCTGTTGCATTCTCAAATGATGCAGTTGTTCCAGCTAAAACAATTTACGATTTCGCGAAAACTGCTGATGCTCTTGAAATCAAAGGTGGAGCTGTAGAAGGTAAAGTTTCTTCTAAAGAAGAAATCGAAGCACTTGCTACATTGCCAAACCGCGAAGGCATGCTTTCTGTGTTGCTTTCTGTACTTCAAGCACCAGTTCGCAACGTTGCATACGCTGTCAAAGCTGTTGCAGAAAAAGAAGAAGACGCTGCTTAATGTGTCAGAGCGTAGCTGCTTAGTGCTACACACTATTTAAAAAAACCAAAATTGGAGGAAAATCACAATGGCATTGAACATTGAAAACATTATTGCTGAAATTAAAGAAGCTACTATCCTTGAGCTTAACGACCTCGTTAAAGCTATCGAAGAAGAATTTGGTGTAACTGCGGCTGCTCCTGTAGCTGTTGCTGCAGCTGGTCCAGTTGAAGAAGCTAAAGATTCATTTGACGTTGAATTGACATCTGTTGGCGACAAAAAAGTTGGCGTTATCAAAGTTGTACGTGAAATCACAGGTCTTGGTCTTAAAGAAGCTAAAGAACTTGTTGATGGTGCACCAGCTGTCGTTAAAGAAGGCGTTGCAACTGCAGAAGCTGAAGAAATCAAAGCTAAACTTGAAGAAGCTGGCGCTTCTGTTACTCTTAAATAATAGAGTATCGCAATTTGATTGCGGAAGCCCGATTTACCAGTCTTTTAGAGCTTATAGCGATTTAAAGAAACTGATAATTTGATTTGGTTTCCTGCCAAAAATCCTGCCAAAAAATCTTTGGCAGGATTTTTTTAAAATTGGGAATAAATAAACTTTACAGACTGGCTATTTCTCAAACATTTTTGTTTGTAGGAATATATTTTTATGTGAGCGAGAACATTTTAATAAGTGTTCTCGCTTTTTTTATTTTCAGGAGGAAAATCATGCAAAAGGAAGAACAATCATCACGACAAATTGTGATGTGTCATCTCATGGCTATTATGGGAATTGATATCGAGAAAGCAAAGAATATAGTTTCTGAAATGGAGGAGAAAGGACTCATTCAATTTGATGAGTTGGAGAATGTTGGTCTATTAGTGTTGGAGGGACAATCATGAAACGTATTACCGCAAATCACTATCAAACGTCAGAACGTTACTATAAGCTCCCAAAACTCTTGTTTGAGAGTGAGCGCTATAAGGATATGAAGTTAGAGGTTAAGGTTGCTTATGCTGTTCTATAGTAAAATGAAACAAAAATAGTACATTTGTGGTATAATGTACTTATGGCATATTCATTAGATTTTCGTAAAAAAGTTCTCGCATACTGTGAGAAAACCGGCAGTATTACTGAAGCATCTGTTGTTTTCGATATTTCCCGCAACACCATCTATCAATGGCTAAAATTAAAGGAGACTACAGGCGAGCTTCATCACCAAGTTAAGGGAACCAAACCGAGAAAAGTTGATAGAGAAAAATTAAAGAACTATCTTGATGCTCATCCAGATGCTTTTTTGACTGAAATAGCTTCTGAATTTGGCTGTCATCCAACAGCTATTCATTACGCTCTCAAAGCTATGGGATATACTCGAAAAAAAAGAGCTGTACCTACTATGAACAAGACCCTGAGAAAGTAAATCAGTTCCTTAAAGAATTTAATAACTTAAGTCACTTGACACCTGTTTATATTGACGAGACAGGGTTTGAGACATATTTTCATCGAGAATATGGTCGATCTTTGAAAGGTCAGTTGATCACTGGTCAGGTCTCTGGAAGAAGATTCCAGCGGCTATCTTTAGTCGCAGGTCTTATAAACGGTGAGATTATAGCCCCAATGACCTACAAAGAAACCATGACTAGTGACTTTTTCGAAGCTTGGTTTAAAACATTCTTACTACCCACTTTAGATAAACCATCTGTTATCATTATGGACAATGCAAGGTTTCATAGGATGAATAAGCTAAAAGAGTTATGCAAGGAGCAGGGTCATAGACTTTTACCACTTCCTCCTTACTCACCTGAGTATAATCCCATTGAGAAAACATGGGCTCAAATTAAAAAACACCTCAGAAAAGTATTGCCAAATTGCGATACTTTTCTTGAGGCACTTTTGTCCTGTCCTTGTTTCAATTAACTATAAAAGACCGTTTGAAATTGTCCTTGAGTAAAGGTTGGATAGATGATGATGGAGCTATTTATTTAGTTTATTCCAACTCAAAACTCATGGCACTGCTTGGGTGTTCCAAGTCGAAATTGCTGACGATTAAGAAAACCTCACGAGAGTATGGCTTGATAGATGAAGTCCAACAGTCTTCCAGTGAAAAAGGACGAATGGCAATAAGATTTATTTGGGGGAGTTGGAACATGAACCTACCCCAGTCTCAAATTCAAATGGGGGTAGTGTTCAAAAAAACTAGGGGGGTGTCAAAATCAGCCGGGGCCAGTCTTAAATTCAGCCACTAGAGAGACTGAAGTTAGTGAGACAGATGTTAGTGAAATTAAAGAGAGTGAGTCAGTTATTGAGGACGAGGAGGAGAAAGAAAGTCTAATAGGAAGTTGGAAATATTTGTCAAGATTCTCAATACTAATAAACAGACAGAACACGAATTTTAAGGAGATATTTCCCTAGAATAAACAAAACCAGTCAATTGACTGGTCAAAAAATATTATATTGAAGTTAAAGTAATCGGTAGACTAGTTCTTTTAAGTCTTTAGCAGTTTGAACTTCATGAATTTTAGTATCAATAGGTAGTTTGCGTTTCCTGTGATTAAACCAAATGGATTTCCAACCAGCATTTAAGCTTCCTTCAATATCATTTTTAAAGTTATCACTAATATAAAGTGTTTGATTGGGGAGAAAATTGAAATTCTTAGAAGCGAGATTAAAAATTTCAATTTGAGGTTTTTGGAAACCTGTTGCTTTGCTAATGATAATTTTCTCTTTATCAAAGTATTTTAGAACGTCTAATTGTGATAATTTTGTTTAACTGGACCATTTGTTATGATTCCAATAGGAATCTTTTTTACAGAACAGTATTCAAGAATCTCTTTTAATTCAGGAAACAAGGTAATTGAACTGAGTTCTTTTTCGTATGTTTTTTGCAAAGAAAGTGCTAAATCATCAGAAATACTAAAAAATCCAAATTCACTTATTATCTGTTTACAACGAAAAATACGTAGTTCTTCAATTGAAATTTGCTTATTAGTGTATTTTGGAAAAGCAATATCAGACCAATACCTGAATCGTCTATAGATAAGTTCAATTTCAGAAATATCAAGTTCAGGAAAACATTGTATGATACTATTTTTGAATGGTAAAAGATGATCATACAAGGTATCATCAAGATCAAAAACGATATTTTTATAAGTCATAAGTTAGTTTAATTAGCTTGAATAATAGTTGTTAGTTGGCCAAATTCATTTAATTGGTCTTGGGATATTTGATTATCGGTGATAATGGTATCAATTTGTTCTAGAGTATAGAAATTAAAGAAATCATAACGATTGAATTTGGTACTATCAACCAATAAGATTTTTTCAACAGAATTGTCCAGTGCTAATTGTTGAATTTCTCCTTCAACATCACTGTATGTTGCGATAGTGTTATCTGATACGGCGTTAGCACTTACAAATGCTTTAGAAAAACGTAAGGTTTTTAAGTTGGTTGTAGCCATTGAACCAACGAAAGCACCTGTAATTTCTCTGTACTCTCCGCCAATCAATAATAAGTCAACAGTTTTACTCTTATTCAATATAAGGAAAACAGGAAGACTATTTGTAATTACACGAATATTACGAGTCTTTAACTCAACTGCTAGATGTTCTAGAGTTGTTCCAGGACCAATAAAAATGGTTTCACCATCTTTAATGATTGAATTGGCTTTTTGTGCAATAAGTTTCTTCTCTTTAGTTTGAAGTACCTTTTTTTCAATATGAGTTTTTTCGTGCGGTTCTTCATCTTTATAGAGTCGTTGTGCTCCTCCATGTATACGAGTCAGGAATCCTGCTTCAGCAAGTTCATCTAAATCTCTTCTTGCAGTCATATCAGAGATATTTAGCTCTTTCATCATATCTTTGACAGTAATAACACCGTCAATATTTAACATATCTAAGATACGTTCGTGCCTTTCTTTCTTTATCATAACTATATTTCCTTTCTGTACTTATAAAATAACTATCTGTTAGTATTTTATCATAACAAAAAGATAAAAACAAACAAAATAGAACACAATAAACACAAAAACAGTTGACAATATAACAAAAAATGATTATATTATATGTTTGTAAACGTCATTGAAAGTGTAACAGAGGAGGAATAAGTTATGACGAAAAAAATAATAGGCGTTGATTTAGGTGGAACATCAGTAAAATTAGCCATTTTAGATGTTTTAGGAAATATAGAATATCAATGGTCAATCCCAACAGATATAAGTGATAATGGCAAAAATATTGTACCTGACATTATCAGGTCCATTCAAGAATATCTATTAGAAAATAGCTTATCTTTAGGCGATATTAAGGGCATAGGCATGGGAAGTCCTGGCAAGATTGATTTTGAGAAAGGAACAGTAACAGGAGCTTATAACTTAGGGTGGTCGAAAGAACAAAACATCAGAGAACAATTTGAAGAAGCATTTGGTCGTCCTTTTTATATAGATAATGATGCTAATGTTGCTGCACTTGGTGAACGATGGAAGGGGGCCGGAGATAACGCACCTGATGTTATTTTTGTAACACTTGGAACAGGTGTAGGTGGAGGAATTATTGCTCAAGGTCAATTACTTCATGGTGTCAATGGAAGTGCTGGTGAGATTGGTCATATGGTTGTTGATGAAGATGGATTTTCATGTACTTGTGGAAATATTGGATGTTTGGAGACCGTTGCTAGCGCCACAGGGATTGTCAATATTGCAAAAAGCTTTGCTAGTCAATTTGATGAAACAAGTGAATTAAGGAGGTTAATTTTAGAACATCAAGTAACTGCAAAGGATGTTTTTGATTACGCTAAGAAAAACGATTCTCTTGGCCAAAAAATTGTATGGCAATTTGCCAATTATTTAGGTAAATCATTGAGTCAATTGGCTAATGCACTTAATCCCAATTATATTGTTATTGGTGGTGGTGTTTCTGCTGCAGGAGAATTTCTTTTAGATAAAGTAAAAGAAGAGTTTGATAAATTTGCTTTTCCAACAGTTAGAAATTCTACTAAACTGGCTTTGGCTACTTTAGGGAATGATGCTGGAGTGATTGGAGCTGCAAGCCTAGTTTTATAATAGTTATACCAACAAATATTAAGTTTGTTGGTGTTTTTTTTTTTTTTTTTGCAAAACAAACAAAATAAACACTGTCGGTTTTAAAATAAAAAAAAAAAAAACACATAAAGTTGTTGACTTTTGTTTTTAATGGTGATATTATAATGGTGTAGAAATAATGAAAGCGTTATTTCAAACAGTTTTGCAAAAAAATATCGTCGATGTAGCTACATTCAATTATTTTCTAATGTAACAGGAGAAAGAAAATGGCAGTAATTATTGGTGCTGATAAAGCAGGTACAGAACTTAAAGAGACAGTTAAATCATACTTGATTGAACTTGGTAAAGAAGTTGTTGATGTTAGTAAAGAGGGTCAAGACTTCGTTGATGTAACTTTAGCAGTAGCTAAAGAAGTAACATCAAATGAAGAGAATTTAGGAATAGTGATTGATGCTTATGGTGTTGGTCCCTTTATGGTTGCAACAAAAATTAAAGGAATGATTGCTGCGGAAGTTTCTGACGAACGTTCCGCTTATATGACACGTGCACATAATAATACGCGTATCATTACAGTTGGTTCTGAAATTGTTGGTCCTGGTGTTGCTAAAAATATCGCTAAAGGATTTGTTGAGGGAGACTATGATGGAGGCCGCCACCAAATCCGTGTTGATATGTTGAATAAAATGTGTTAAGAATTCGAAAGTTAGATTTTGTGTTAAGAATTCGAAAGTTAGATTTAGGGGAGAAAACAAATGAAAATTGCTGTAGGCTGTGACCATATTGTAACAGACGATAAAATTGCTGTCGTAGATTATTTGAAAACACAAGGTTATGAGGTAATTGACTGTGGAACTTACGATCACATTCGCACACACTACCCAATATTTGGTAAAAAAGTTGGTGAGGCAGTTGCGAGTGGTGAGGCAGACCTTGGTGTATGTATTTGTGGGACTGGTGTTGGAATTAACAATGCTGTTAATAAAGTTCCTGGTATTCGCTCTGCTCTTGTTCGTGATATGACATCAGCTATCTATGCCAAAGAAGAACTGAATGCCAATGTAATTGGTTTTGGTGGTAAAATCACTGGTGGTTTATTGATGACAGATATTATTGAAGCATTTATCCATGCAGAATATAAACCAACAGAAGAAAATAAAAAATTGATTGAAAAAATTCAACATGTTGAAACGCTCAATCAAGGACAAGCGAATCCACACTTCTTTGATGAATTCCTAGAAAAATGGGATCGTGGTGAATATCACGACTAAGGGGTAAGGTTATGATTCTGACAATAACAATGAATCCGTCAGTTGACATTTCTTATCCGCTTGAACACTTCAAATTAGATACCGTGAACCGTGTTGCTAAAACGCATAAAACTCCTGGTGGAAAGGGCTTGAATGTTACTCGAGTTCTTTCCCAACTGGGAGATGATGTGATTGCAAGTGGTTTGTTAGGCGGTAAAATTGGAGAATTCATAGAGAGTGAACTAGATAAGTCAAGTGTGAAACACTCCTTTTATAAGATTGCTGGAGAAACGAGAAACTGTATTGCCATTTTGCATGATGGACATCAAACAGAGATTCTTGAACAAGGTCCAACGATTAGTGAAGAAGAAGCAACAGGATTCTTAAGCTATTTTGAAAAGTTGGTTCCAGATGTAGGGATTGTAGCCATCTCAGGTAGTCTTCCTAAAGGTCTCAATACAAACTTTTATTCTCGTATGATAGGAATTTGTAATAAATATAATATTCCAGTTGTATTAGATTGCTCAGGAAACGCACTATTGAGCGTATTGGATGGAGACAATAAACCGACAGTTATTAAACCAAATACTGAGGAACTTTCTCAGCTAGTTGGCATTGAAGTAACAGATGATATTGGTAGTTTGAAATCAGTTCTTGAAAATTCTCTTTTTGATGGGATTGAATGGGTGGTTGTCTCACTTGGTTCAAAAGGAGCCTTTGCAAAACATCATGATGTTTTTTATAAGGTATCTATTCCCAAAATTGAAGTGGTCAATCCTGTTGGGTCTGGCGATTCAACTGTTGCAGGGATTACGTCAGCTTTAGTTCACGGTGAGGATGATAAAGACTTATTGAAAAAAGCGAATGTACTTGGTATGTTGAATGCTCAAGAAGCACTAACAGGCTATGTCAATCTTAATAATTACGATAGTTTATTTAATCAGATAGAAGTAACAGAGGTATAAAAATGGTATTAACAGCACAAAAACGTTCATTGATGGAAAAAGTCAGCGATAAAAATGGTGTTATTTCAGCATTGGCTTTTGACCAACGTGGAGCTCTTAAAAAAATGATGGCAAAATATCAAACTGAAGAACCGACGGTTGAACAGATCGTAACATTGAAAACAATTGTTTCAGAAGAATTGACAAAGTATGCGTCCTCTATTCTTCTTGATCCAGAGTACGGTTTACCAGCGTCTAAAGCTCGTGCAGATGAAGCAGGACTATTACTTGCTTATGAAAAAACAGGATACGATGCAAGCACAACAAGTCGTTTACCAGATTGTTTGGATGATTGGTCAGTCAAACGCCTTAAAGAACAGGGTGCCGATGCACTGAAATTTTTGCTATACTATGATGTAGATGGTGATGAGCAAGTAAACCGTCAAAAACAAGCATACATTGAACGTATTGGTTCTGAATGTAAGGCGGAAGATATTCCGTTCTTCCTTGAGATTCTGTCTTATGACGAAGGTATTGCAGACAACACAGGTGTTGAGTTCGCCAAAGTAAAACCTCGTAAAGTGAATGAAGCGATGAAAGTCTTCTCAGATGAGCGTTTCGGTATTGATGTTCTTAAGGTTGAAGTTCCAGTCAATATGAATTTCGTTGAAGGTTTTGGTGATGGAGAAGTTGTCTACACTAAGGAAGAAGCAGCACAACACTTCCGTGACCAGGAAGCTTCAACACACCTACCTTATATCTATTTAAGTGCGGGTGTTTCTGCTAAATTATTCCAAGATACCTTAGTATTTGCGGCAGAATCAGGTGCAAAATTCAATGGTGTTCTTTGTGGACGTGCAACATGGGCTGGATCAGTTCAAGTTTTCATTGAACAAGGGGAAGAAGCAGCTCGTGAATGGTTACGTACAACTGGATTCCAAAATATGGATGAATTGAACAAAGTTTTGGAAAAAACTGCTAGTCCTTGGACTGCAAAAGTATAATCATAAAAATTTTCGGAGGAAACTAGAATGAATAGAGAAGAAATGACTCTTTTAGGTTTTGAAATCGTAGCATATGCTGGAGATGCCCGTTCAAAATTCTTGGAAGCGCTTAAAGCAGCACAAGATGGGGATTATGCCAAAGCAGAAGAATTGATTGCTGCAGGTAGCAAATGCTTAAACGATGCCCACAATGCTCAAACAAGTCTTCTACAAAAAGAAGCTGCGGGAGAAGATTTGGCATATAGTGTTACTCTTATGCATGGTCAAGATCATTTAATGACTACCATTTTATTACAAGATTTAATGAAACACATGATTGAACTTTATAAGAGAGGAGAAAAATAATGAATGGATTAATTGCTCAGATTGAGAAAGGGAAACCTTTCTTCGAGAAAATATCTCGTAACATCTATCTTCGTGCTATTCGTGATGGCTTTATTGCCAGCATGCCAGTTATCTTATTCTCAAGTATTTTCCTTCTGATTGCTTTTGTTCCAAACATCTTTGGATTTAATTGGAGTGAAGAAGTAGTTGGGATGTTGATGAAACCTTACAACTACACAATGGGTGTGGTCGCACTTTTGGTTGCTGGAACAACTGCAAAATCATTAACCGATTCTGTAAACCGTGATCTTGAAAGTACAAACCAAATCAACTTCTTGTCGACTATGCTTGCCTCAATCACTGGTTTCTTGATTTTGGCATCAGATGCAATTGAAGGAGGCTTTGCAAGTGGCTTCTTAGGGACTAAAGGTCTTCTTTCAGCCTTCGTCTCAGCTTTTGTCATTGTCAATATCTACAAAGTCTGTGTAAAAAATAACATTTCTATTCGCATGCCAGACGAAGTTCCACCGAACATTTCGCAGGTTTTCAAAGACTTAATCCCATTCACATTATCAATTGTAACTCTCTATGTTCTTGATATCATTGTTCGTAATACTGTTGGTACAAGTGTTGCTGAAGCAATCGGAACATTACTTGCACCGCTCTTTACAGCAGCTGATGGTTATCTTGGAATCACGATTATCTTTGGTGCCTATGCTCTTTTCTGGTTCGTTGGTATTCATGGGCCATCAATCGTTGAACCTGCTATTGCTGCTATTACTTATGCCAATATTGAAACAAACTTCCAATTACTTCAAGCTGGACAACACGCTGATAAAATCTTGACTCCAGGAACTCAAATGTTCATCGTTACCATGGGTGGTACAGGTGCAACTCTTGTGGTGCCATTCATGTTCATGTGGTTGACAAAATCAAAACGTAACCAAGCAATCGGTCGTGCATCAGTTGTTCCAACCTTCTTCGGTGTTAATGAGCCAATCTTATTTGGTGCACCTCTTGTTTTGAACCCAATCTTCTTTATTCCATTTATTTTTGCTCCAATTGCAAACGTATGGATCTTCAAATTCTTCGTTGATGTTCTTGGTATGAACAGCTTTAGTGTGAACTTGCCATGGACAACACCTGGTCCTCTAGGTATTATCATGGGTACTGGTTTTGGTCTTTGGTCATTTGTTCTTGCTTTGACTTTGATTGTTGTAGACGTACTTATTTACTACCCATTCTTGAAAGTCTATGACGAACAAATTTTGGAAGAAGAACGTTCAGGTAAATCATCTGATAGTTTGAAAGAAAAAGTTGCTGCTAACTTCAACACAGCAAAAGCAGACGCTATTCTTGAAAATGCTGGCGTTACCAAAGAAATTAAAGAACAAACAAACGTTCTCGTTCTTTGTGCCGGTGGTGGTACAAGTGGTTTATTAGCAAATGCTTTGAATAAAGCAGCTAAAGAATATGGTGTTCCAGTTACTGCAGCAGCAGGAAGCTATGGTGGTCACCGTGAAATCTTGCCGCAATATCAGCTCGTTATCCTTGCTCCTCAAGTAGCGTCAAACTATGAAGATTTGAAAGTAGAAACAGATAAACTTGGTATCAAATTAGCTAAGACTGAAGGTGCACAATACATCAAATTGACTCGTGATGGACAAGGCGCATTGGACTTTGTTAAACAACAAATTGAAAATTAAAATAGACAACATTAGGGAAGGTTGGGGGAACTCAACTTCCCTTTTTAGATGAAGAGGAAAAACAAATGTCAAAAACATTACCTAAAGATTTTATTTTCGGTGGTGCAACAGCAGCATATCAAGCTGAAGGTGCTACTAAAACAGACGGTAAAGGTCCAGTTGCTTGGGACAAATACCTAGAAGATAATTACTGGTATACCGCTGAGCCAGCAAGTGATTTCTATAATCGCTATCCTGTTGACTTGAAGTTAGCTGAAGAATTTGGTGTTAATGGAATCCGTATTTCAATCGCTTGGTCCCGTATTTTCCCAACAGGATTTGGACTAGTCAATGAAAAAGGAGTGAAATTTTATCATGACCTTTTTGCAGAGTGTCATAAGCGGGGCGTTGAACCTTTTGTAACACTTCACCACTTTGATACTCCTGAAGCATTACATTCAAATGGCGATTTCTTAAATCGTACAAATATTGATCACTTTGTTAACTATGCAGAATTTTGCTTCAAAGAATTTACAGAAGTTAATTATTGGACTACTTTCAATGAGATTGGACCAATTGGTGATGGACAATATCTTGTAGGGAAATTTCCTCCAGGGATTAAATACGATCTTGCAAAAGTCTTTCAATCACACCATAACATGATGGTTTCTCATGCTCGTGCTGTTAAACTGTTTAAAGATGGTGGTTACAAGGGCGAGATTGGTGTGGTTCATGCTCTTCCAACAAAATATCCGTTTGATAAAAACAATCCTGATGATGTTAGAGCAGCAGAACTTGAAGATATTATCCATAATAAATTCATTCTTGATGCAACTTATCTAGGTGGTTATTCAGAGAAAACGATGGAAGGTGTTAATCATATTCTTGCACTTAATGGGGGGACACTAGATCTTCGTGAGGAAGATTTTGAAGTACTTGAAGCTGCAAAAGATTTGAATGATTTCCTTGGTATTAACTATTACATGAGTGATTGGATGCAAGCCTTTGATGGGCCAACAGAAATTATCCATAACGGTAAAGGTGAAAAAGGAAGTTCTAAGTACCAAATTAAAGGTGTTGGACGCCGTGTGGCACCAGTTGATGTCCCTAAGACTGATTGGGACTGGATTATTTATCCGCAAGGTTTGTATGATCAAATTATGCGAGTAAAAAGAGACTATCCAAATTATAAGAAAATTTATATCACTGAAAATGGTTTGGGATATAAAGATGAATTTGTCGATAACACGGTGTATGACGATGCACGCATTGACTACGTGAAGAAACACTTAGAAGTCATTTCAGATGCCATTGCGGATGGGGCAAATGTTAAAGGATACTTTATTTGGTCCTTGATGGATGTCTTCTCGTGGTCAAATGGTTACGAAAAACGATATGGTCTCTTCTATGTAGATTTTGAAACACAGGAACGTTATCCGAAAAAATCAGCCTACTGGTATAAACAAGTAGCAGAAACTCAGGTTATTGAATAGATAGTATTCTTCTTAAAAATTTCTAACGCAAGATAAGAGCGTGGGTTTAATACTGACGCTCTTGTTTTGTTTAACGGAGTGAAAAATATGGTTATTGAATTAAAAAATGAACAGTTAACGGTACAGTTTTCGGAGTTTGGTGGTGCTTTATCTTCTATTAAAGATAAAGATGGAGTTGAATACCTTTGGCAAGGTAATCCAGAATATTGGAGTGGACAAGCGCCAGTTTTATTTCCGATTTGTGGAAGTTTGAGGAATGATTGGGCAATATATGGACCAGCAGAAAAACCTCATTTTACTGGAATTATTCCACGACATGGATTAGTTAGAAAGGAAAATTTTGATTATTGTAAGATAGATGACAGCACAGTGTCCTTTAGTTTTAAGGCTAATGAAAAAACACTTAAAGAATATCCTTTTCATTTTGTGTTGAATATTATATATAAATTACATGGTTCAACGATAACAACGGAATATCAGGTGATAAGCAGTGAAATTGAACGTTCAATTCCTTACTTTATTGGAGGTCACCCAGGATTTAATTGCCCTTTAGAAGATAACGAGAAATACGAAGATTATTATTTAGAATTTTCTGAATATGAAACATGTAGCATTCCAAAGAGTTTTCCAAATACTGGATTACTTGATTTACAAGATAGAACCCCTTTTCTTGAAAATCAAAATAAATTAGATTTGGATTATTCTTTGTTTTCACACGATGCTATTACCCTAGATCAACTAAAGTCACGTAGTGTCAGTTTGAAGTCTAAAAAAAGTAATAAGGGAATTAAGGTGGATTTTAAAGATTTTCCACATTTAATTATTTGGTCCACCACTAAT
Source organism: Streptococcus sp. VTCC 12905 (assembly GCF_049893385.1). Classification (NCBI taxonomy): domain Bacteria; kingdom Bacillati; phylum Bacillota; class Bacilli; order Lactobacillales; family Streptococcaceae; genus Streptococcus; species Streptococcus sp. VTCC 12905. The sequence goes on from NZ_JBMVJC010000001.1 coordinate 118,684, forward strand.
CAAAGTCCATTTATAGCCTTAGAGCCATGGAGTGGATTATCAACATCATTAGAGGAATCAGATATATTGGAAGAGAAGCAGGGGGTTACATTTGTAGAACCAGGTCAAACTAGTATTAAATCATTTGATATTACTATTTTGTAAATTAAAGTTAGCTGAACGGAATCTAGAAATAGGGACTTTAGAAATTTACAAAAATCCAATATAAAATTTGTATAATCTAATGTCAGGTGGTTTGAGGTAGTAGTCAATCTAGAATATATTCAAAATAGTATTGAAATATTTACAAAAATAATTGTTGGTTTTAACTAAACAATAATTACTGTCATATTATGATAATTTCCCAGCTTTTTTCTGAAAGTGACATATACTTTTCTTAGGAGAAAGCTAGATGTACAACGGATAAGAGATTTGAGGGAAAATCATGATCTCACTCAAAAGTTTGTTACAAATTTACTTTCCTTATCTGAACAAACAGAAAGCTTTGTATAATTGTATCGAAACGATTGATTATCACAAATATTAGAATTTATTCCTTATTTTTGTTACAATGTAAGCAATGAATGAAAGTTGTGTGATAAAAAAATGAAAAAATACATGTTCGGAATGGTGTGTTGTTTAGTATTAGCTGGTTGTAGCCAGCAGAATAATTCTACACAAGCAAGCTCCTCAACTTCAATTGAAATTACTAAGGCTAAAACTCAGACAAATAGTAGCTCCGCTCAGAGCTCTTCAACGGGAGAAGAAACGATTGAATCTTCTTCTAGTAGTTCGGAAACAGGAACATCCTCAAAAGCAACCTTCAATGGTTCTTATTATAGTGTTCAAGGGAAATATGGTGAAGTAGTTATTGCCAATAAGAAACACCCTCTTGCGAAAGACTATGCACCAGGGGAAAATCCAGAAGCTCTGGCTGCTTTTCAACAATTAGTTGCAGACATGCAAGCGAAAGGATTTGATGTTTCAAATAATTACAGTGGCTTCCGGTCATATGAAACCCAGGCCACACTTTACCAATCCTATGTCAATCAAGAAGGGCAGGCTGCAGCAGACACTTATTCTGCTCGACCAGGCTATAGTGAGCACCAAACTGGTTTAGCATTTGATTTGTTGGATTCTGCAGGTAATTTGTTAGAAGAACCTACAGCTTCAAAATGGCTAGCAGAAAACGCGCATTTGTACGGATTTATAGTACGCTACCAACCAGGAAAGGAAAGTAGTACTGGCTATATTGCAGAAGCGTGGCATGTTCGCTACATTGGTCAAGAAGCAACGGATATTTATCATTCTGGTTTAACTTTAGAAGAATATTATGGTGTTCCTGGTGGCGATTACCAAGAATAAACTTATCAAAATAAAAATTTTAAGACTGAAACGAACGATTTGTCCGTATGATTCACTCGTGTTATAATGAATCATCAAACAGTTGGAGGTCCATCATGCTTAAAGCAATGGAAGTATATTTGGTAACAAATGGTAATGGTTTGGAAGCTATTGAGTTTTAGAAAGAAGCACTCGGTGCATCTATCGAACAAGTGAATTTATTTAAAGATTTCTTGCCAGATTGCCCTGCAGAATTGGAAAATTATGTTATGAATGCTCAGTTCCGTTTGTCTAGCGGTCAACGATTCATGTTATCAGACAACAGCCCAGAAATGCCTTATACAGCAGGCGATAACATTACGGTTGCCTTGATTACCGATGACGCAGAAACTGCCAAGGATTTCTATGACAAATTATCACAAGATGCTAAAGCGATTAATATGGAACTTCAAGCAGTTCCATGGTCACCAGCCTATGGTAATGTAACGGATAAATTTGGTATTTCATGGCAAGTGAATGCTGAAGTTGCAGGCTATGGTCAAGAATACTACGCAGAACAAGAATAAAAACAATTCAAAACGACACAGTCTGAACATGCTGTGTCGTTTTTTTAATCTATTTTGTCTTTCTTATTGCGGTAGTTTGCTCCAATATGCCTTGTGAAGAAATACTTGGAGTAAGGTTGCTGAAACCAAAATAAGGGTTAGTAGAGCTGCACTAACATAAACAGCATTATAGGCATTTGCGACGAAAATGCTGATGGTGACTAATATAGCACCAACCATCATGGTCAAGAGTATGCTTCCAGCTATCAACCATTGCCCACTTCCACGGCCAAATAATTGATTGCTATTTTGCCAATTGAGAACTAACAGTCGTTGATCGCGCCAATAGTAAATCTGGCCAACCAATAGGGCAGAAAGTAGAAGCCCTATTGTAAAGAAAATGGATAAAAGAAGGTGAACTTTAAATAGCACAAAGGCTAAGGTGAAGTATAAAATAGTTGGAAGTAGGAATTGTACAAATGCAATGACTTTAAATTTTTGAATAGTAAATTGTTTAAAGGAGAGAGGTAATGTACGGATAAAATGATAATTTTCCTTCTCTAGGGACATCGCAACTCCTAAAAATGTTGTTGGACCAGCAAACATATTTCCTAATAGGATACCGACTAACATAGCAATGCCAAAATAATCAGGTGATATTGTACTCAATCCTCCGTCATTAGCAAATCGTGAGACACTCGGATACAATGCAAAACCAATCACAACAGGCTGGACAAAACTTTGAACCAACAGGTTGCTATCTTTCAGTGTAGATAGATGGTGTTTTACCAAGGTTTTTTGTAAATTGCTTGGTAGTTTTGCGGTTTTTTTCTTGCGGGTTTGGCCAGAAACGGCATCAATTTCTAATAACTGATCGAAATAGTGAGGCATTATCTCTTTTACGATATAGTATGCTAAGCCAAGTGTGATTGCGAGCGGTAGTAGGAAGTTGATGGCAGTTCCTAGTGATAAAGGTTGGCTGACGATGTAATGAAATCCTACAAAAATTGGTATTTTTGGGAAGTTGACAAACCCATTAGATTCTAATGAAACAATTTGTTGAGATTGAAGAAATAGCATTGCACCAATCGCAATGAGTGTGGACACCGTCATCAGGATTGTTGAAATCATGGTTTTTTGTGAACTTTTACGCAATACTTGACCGATAAAATGTAAAAGGACCAAGTTGATAATGTTTATGAACAGCCACAATAGGATAAATGATGGTAAAACGGCAATGAGTGCAGGAGCTCCGCCTATTTGCCAATAGGTAATCGATAAAAGAGAAAGACAGGGCATTAGGAAAGGTAGAACCATGCCTTGTGCAGACAAGACTTTCGCGATGAATACGTCCTGTGAACGCAGTGGCAAAGCGAGGTATAATTTTGTATCCTTACTGTCGTAGAACACTGAGAAAAATCCAGTGAATCCATAGACAATCGACATAATGGCAAAGATGGAAAGTTGGAGTGAGAAAAATCCAACTGATTCTGAATAATCTACGCCTAAAAAGAAAACAGTGTAAATAAAAGCGAACATGATCATCATAAAGATTTGTTGCCGTAGGATACTTTTATAGGCTGAAAATGATGCATTTTTCTTTTTATTCTGTTTCTTTTTGACAGAGGCCAGCAGTTGTGGGTTGGAATATAAAATATTAATTTTTATCAGTTCCCAGATGATGGACTTCTTCATACTTCCTCACCTGCCTTATCTTGTTGGCGTCCTGCTAATTCCAGATAAATTGTTTCTAAATCTTTATCTGGATATTGTGATTTCAATTCGTCAAGGCTTCCAAGAAAAATCAAGCGGCCTTTTCGCAGAATTCCGATACGGTCACATAATTGTTCTGCAACTGACAATACATGTGTTGAGAATAAGACGGTATTGCCAGCAGCTGCATGTTCTTTCATCATCTGTTTCAAATCAAAGGAAGCCTGTGGATCCAGTCCAGTTAATGGTTCATCCAATATCCAAATATCAGGATTGGAAATAAGCGCGCCAATGATAATTGTCTTTTGCCGCATACCATGAGAAAAACTGTCAATGGTTTCGTGCTGACGAGTTGTCATATCGAACAGTTGTCCTAATTTGCTGATTCGTTCATCAATCAAATTCTGAGGAACCTCGTAGACTTTACCCATAAAATTCCAATACTCATATGCAGTTAGGTGGAGAAAGATATCTGGAGAGTCTGGAACGTAAGCGATACGTTTTTTTATGGTATTGCGGTGTTCAGCTAAATTTAACTGATCGACTAAGATGAGCCCCTCAGTGGCTTCAATAATAGAGGTTAATAGACTAATCGTGGTTGTTTTACCAGCACCATTGTGTCCAATCAAACCGAAAATCTCTCCACTTTCAATCCTTAAATTAAGATCGTCAAGTGCAAGAGTTTCGCCATAAGCTTTTGTAACGTGGTCAAATTGTATCATATTTTTCTCCTCATATTTCCCTAGGCTTGCCTATTCTACAAACTTTAAAATGGCTTTTCTTTTAGTCATCGAATAGTAAACCAATGTATCGTAAAGCCATTTTGGAAGTGTAAAAGAATTAACATATTTATATTTTTAATGTTATTATACTACTTTATTAATACAAAATCAATTATTTTTTGTAGGTAGTGACTATACAGCTGTTTTAAAGAATTTGAGAATATAGCAGTTTGATGATCAATAGTAGACTTACTATTTTTAATTCTGATATAATTAATCTATGAACGAAATCATTAAACATAAGTTAGAGTTACTTCCAGATAGTCCTGGCTGTTACCTCCATAAAAACAAGTACGGAAAGATTATTTATGTTGGTAAGGCCAAAAACCTGCGTAATCGGGTGCGGTCTTATTTTCGTGGGGCTCATGATACCAAGACTGAAGCTTTAGTATCTGAAATTGCCGATTTTGAATTTATCGTAACAGATTCCAATATCGAGGCGCTCTTACTGGAAATCAATCTGATTCAGGAAAACAAGCCTCGCTATAACATCATGTTAAAGGATGACAAGTCCTATCCCTTTATCAAAATTACCAAAGAACGTCATCCACGTCTGATGATTACACGGCAGATTAAAAAGGATGGCGGTCAGTATTTTGGTCCCTATCCAGATGTGGGTGCGGCTAACCAGACCCTCAAACTATTGGAGCGTCTGTATCCTTTCCGCAAGTGCAAATTGCCTGAGAACAAGTACTGTATGTATTATCACTTGGGCCAATGTTTGGCCCACGGGGACAAGATGCCTAGTCTTTCTGATTATGATAAGATGAGTAAGGAAGTTGCTCAATTCTTAACAGGACACGATGATAAGATTGTTAAACAGGTGCAAGAAAAAATGAAAGTTGCTGCAACTAATCTTGAATTTGAAAGAGCTGCGGAATATCGAGATATTCTTCAATCTATTTCAACTCTGCGAACCAAGCAACGGGTTATGGCTCATGATTTGCAGAATCGGGATGTCTTTGGTTACTATGTTGACAAGGGATGGATGTGTGTGCAGGTTTTCTTTGTTCGTCAGGGGAAATTGATTGAGCGGAATGTCAATCTTTTTCCATATTATAATGATGCGGATGAAGACTTTTTGACCTACATCGGTCAGTTTTACAGGGACCAGCAACATTTGATTCCGTCAGAGGTCTTGATACCCCGGGATATTGACCAAGAAGCCGTAGAAGCACTGGTAGATACTAAGGTCATCAAGCCTCAGCGTGGCGAGAAGAAGCAACTCATCAATTTGGCAACCAAGAATGCACGTGTCAGTCTGGAGCAGAAGTTTAATCTTTTGGAGAAAAATCTGGAGAAGACGTACGGTGCTGTAGAAAATATCGGTCAACTTTTGGGGATTCCGACGCCTGTGCGGATTGAGGCTTTCGATAACTCCAACATTATGGGAACCAGCCCTGTATCGGCTATGGTGGTCTTTGAAAATGGGGTGCCTAATAAAAAAGAATACCGCAAATATAAGATTAAGACGGTGGAAGGCCCAGATGATTATGCTTCCATGCGGGAAGTTTTGCAGCGGCGGTACAGTCGAGTACTGCGGGACGGTTTGACACCGCCTGATTTGATTATCATTGACGGTGGTCAGGGGCAGGTCAACATTGCCAAGCAGGTCATCGAGCAGGAGTTAGGCATGTCTATACCAATTGCAGGTTTGCAGAAGAATGACCAGCACCAAACCCATGAATTGCTCTTTGGAAATCCGTTGGAAGTAGTTGAGTTGCCTCGTAATTCACAGGAATTTTTCCTCCTGCATCGGATTCAGGATGAGGTTCACCGCTTTGCCATTGAGTTTCATCGTCAGGTCCGGTCTAAAAATTCTTTCTCATCCAAATTGGATGGTATTGATGGCTTGGGACCAAAACGAAAGCAGGCATTGATGAAACACTTCAAATCAATTGGAAAAATCCAATTGGCAAGTGTCCAAGAAATTGCAGATGTAGGTGTTCCCTATAAGGTGGCGGCCAAAGTCAAAGAAAGCCTTTCTTCAAAGGATGAGATTTGAAAACATTCCCATAATGTGTTAGAATAAACTATCAATGACTGAATAAGGAGAAAGCAATGGCTTTTGGTGAAGAAAAACACAAGAAATCAACATTTGAAATAGTTACTTTAGTAATTGTTGTCGTGATGGTAGTCGCGACATTAGCAGGCTTGATTTTACCAGCAATCAATGCATTGATGAATTAAGAAACTGTATTCATAGTTCAGCTCTTCTATCTAAGGCTAGTTTTTAAGCTACTCAACGTTTGTTTTTCCAAGATACTGTCAGTATTTCTTAAAAAAACGGCATTGATACCTTAAAAATGGTTTCTTATTTATTAGCACTTTGTTTGTGAATACAGGATATAAAACGCTATTAAGCTTTTTTTCTAGAAAAGAATAGGTTATTTATGAGTATGTTTTTAGATACTGCTAAGATTAAGGTCAAGGCAGGTAAGGGAGGCGATGGGATGGTTGCCTTCCGTCGTGAAAAGTATGTACCAAATGGCGGTCCTTGGGGCGGTGACGGTGGTCATGGTGGGAATGTTATCTTTGTTGTAGATGAAGGCTTGCGTACCCTAATGGACTTCCGTTATAACCGTCGCTTTAAGGCTGACGATGGCGAAAAAGGGATGACCAAGGGCATGCATGGTCGTGGTGCGGAAGATTTAATTGTTCGTGTACCGCAAGGAACAACTGTGCGTGATGCTGATACAGGAAAAATTATTACAGACTTGGTTGAGAATGGGCAGGAATTCGTTATTGCCCACGGTGGTCGTGGTGGTCGAGGAAATATTCGTTTTGCGACACCTAAGAACCCAGCACCAGAGATCTCTGAAAATGGGGAACCTGGTGAGGAGCGGAACCTTGAATTGGAATTAAAAGTTCTTGCTGATGTTGGTCTAGTTGGTTTTCCATCTGTCGGGAAGTCAACTCTCCTCAGTGTGATTACAGCAGCTAAACCTAAGATAGGTGCCTACCATTTTACAACCATTGTTCCCAACTTAGGAATGGTGCGGACCAAGTCCGGCGAATCATTTGCAGTGGCAGATTTACCTGGTTTGATTGAAGGTGCTAGTCAAGGTGTTGGATTGGGAACGCAATTCCTGCGTCACATCGAGCGGACACGTGTTATCTTGCATGTTTTGGATATGTCCGCTAGTGAAGGTCGGGATCCTTATGATGACTATGTGGCTATCAACAATGAGTTGGAAACTTATAATCTTCGTTTAATGGAGCGCCCTCAAATTATTGTTGCCAATAAGATGGACATGCCAGAGGCAAAGGAACATCTGGAAGAGTTCAAGAAAAAATTAGCAGCCAACTATGATGAGTTTGAAGAATTGCCACAGATTTTCCCAATTTCTGGTATTGCTCATCAAGGTCTGGAAAATCTACTAGAAGCAACAGCAGAATTACTTGAAAAAACACCAGAGTTCCTGCTTTATGATGAAGATGACTTTCAAGAGGAAGAAGCATATTATGGCTTTCATCCTGATGAACCAGAATTTGAGATCAGTCGTGCAGATGATGCAAGTTGGATTCTATCTGGTGACAAGTTGGAAAAACTCTTTACAATGACGAACTTCGATCGCGATGAGTCAGTCATGAAATTTGCTCGCCAGTTACGTGGCATGGGTGTTGATGAAGCTCTTCGAGCGCGTGGAGCCAAGGATGGGGATATCGTCCGTATTGGCAAATTTGAATTTGAGTTTGTGGACTGATACAGTCTGGGGATAGACTGTATCAGCTGGTCGCCTTGAAATACGAAAGCGACCATATCTGGGGGACAGTTTTAACCCGAGCCTAAAAATTCAAAAGCGAGGAAGCCAGGGATTTTTTCAGCCCGAGCCCGAAAATTCGAAAGTGAGGTAAGCAGTTTGACTGGGAGTTAACTGCTAGTCAAACTACGCCAAGTCCTAGGGGAACTTGGCTAGCTAATTTACTAATTTTGTTCCGTTAGGGACGGTTGATTGTGAATAAGTAATAATAAATTGGAGGTCTTTATGGGTGATAAGCCGATATCCTTCAAGGATAAAAATGGGAATTTTGTTTCGGCAGCCGATGTTTGGAATGCTGAAAAATTAGAAGAACTTTTTAACAAGCTCAATCCCAATCGCAAGCTACGATTGGAACGCGAGCGTTTAGCTAAAGAGCAAGAAAAGAGTAGTTAGATAGTTTTATCTTTCCGAAAAATGGTCCATTGGACCATTTTTTTGTTAGATTTTGATATACTAGACATAGTATATTCAGGAAAGAATGAGAACGAAAGATGGAATTGGTCTATACAGATATTCGAAATCCTCTGACGCAGTATTTAACGGATACCGCAGCAGAATTTGCTAAGGTAGGTAAGCGAGTTTTTTACATTGCTCCAAACTCTCTATCCTTTGAGATGGAGCGAAAGGTCTTGGAATACCTGCCTGAACAGGCAACTTTTGATATTATCGTGACCCGTTTTGGGCAATTGGCCCGCTATTTGATGATTGATAGGAAAGAAGCAGGTCAACCGCTGGATGATGTTGGTCTGGCTATGATTTTCTTTCGTGTTCTATCGCAATTTGATGATGACGACTTGAAAGTCTATGGTCGTTTACAGACAGATTTTGGTTTTATTAACCAGCTAGTTGCTTTATACAAAGAATTGCAACGGGCAAATATGTCTATTCTGGACTTGGAAGCCATGGAGTCACCAGATAAACAGGCTGATTTGGTAAAGATTTTTCTGGCTGTAACTGACATTTTGTCCAAAGAAGGCTTTGAGCATCAGTCTAAGTTAGCACAGCTGACTAGCTTGGTGGAAACTGGTCAGTTGGATGAGCAGTTGAAGAACATTGTGTTGGTGGTAGACGGATTTTCTCGTTTTTCGGCAGAAGAAGAAGCTTTAGTAAGTGCTTTAAATGAACGGGTGTCGGAAATCCTGATTGGTGTATATGCCAGCAAGAAAGCTGTGCAAGCCGCCTATGCGGAAGGGAACGTTTATCAAGCTAACGTTGACTTTTTACGTCAGTTATCAGCGCAGTTCCAGACTAAGGCTACTTATATTGGTCAAGAGCCAGTCTTGGACAGTATCGGTAAATTTTCAAAGAATATGGAAGCCTATTATGACTACAGCGGGACCATGCTTGACTTGACTCCAGCAGACCAAGAAAAAATACAACTCTGGGAGGTTGTTAACCAAAAAGAAGAGGTGGAGCAAGTTGCGACTGCAATTCGTCAGCATGTGCATCAAGGTGCTCGCTATAAAGACATCTTGTTGCTCTTGGGTGATGTAGATAGCTATAAGTTGCAGATTGGCAAGATTTTTGACAAGTATGATATTCCTTACTATTTTGGCAAGGCAGAGGAGATGAGTCATCATCCCTTGGTCCATTTTGTGGAGTCCTTGGAACGCTTACGTCGCTATCGTTTCCGTGCGGAAGACCTGCTCAATCTCCTCAAATCTGGTTTGTACGCCAGCATCTCCCAAAAGGAGCTGGACCTATTTGAGTCTTACATCCTCTTTGCAGATATGAAGGGGCAGGCTGCTTTTTCGAGGGCTTTTTCGGTCAATGGCAGAGCAGACTATGATGCTGAAGTCATCAAGGAGAAAAGGCTTGTCTATGATTTGAATATCTTGGAACCTCTACGTGCTAAAATTATGGAGCCTTTGAACCAGCTGTTTAAGGCAGGTCCCCAATCAGGTGCCAGTTTGCTTGAAAAATTCATGGCCTTTTTGGAGGCAATTGAGCTTCCTAAAAATATGGAAAAAATGTCTCGAAATTTGAGTGAAGTAGAGCAAGAAAAAGAAGAGCAGGTCTGGAAAAGTTTTACCCATATTCTAGAGAATTTTTATCAGATTTTCGGAAAAGAAAAATTAAAAATAGATGATTTTCTGGCTATTTTACAGGCTGGTATGCAGGCCAGTCACTATCGTACCGTTCCTGCAACGGTTGATGTGGTCAATGTTAAATCCTATGATTTGATTGAGCCGCACACTGCAAAGTATGTTTATGCTATCGGGATGGGACAGTCTAATTTTCCAAAAGTTGCTAAGAATACCAGTCTATTGACAGAAGAAGAGATGGAAAAAGTCAATCTTGTTTCGGCTAGTTCTTCACGTTTTGATTTGGTCAGCCGAGAGAATATCAAGAAGAACCATGCTGCTATGATGTCTCTGCTTAATTCTGCGACGGAACAGTTAGTTATTTCTACTCCTCAGATTTATAACGAAGGTGAAGATAGTCTCTCCCCTTATATTAAAATTCTCCAAAAAATGGGGCTGAAATCCGAAGAACGTGGTCGGATTAAAAGACTTAGTCCGCAAGACATCGGTCACTACAAGAGTCTCTTATCCCGATTGATTGAGTCGGAAAGACCATCTCTTGATAATGAAGAATGGGAAGGGCAGACGGCCTTCTGGACAGTCTTGGTTCGCCATTTGAAGAAGAAATTGGAGTCGCAAGGCATTGAAATTCCGGCCATTACTGGCGAAATTACTTCTAAACAACTTTCAAATGAAACCTTGGCTGCTTTATATCCAGAGGATAAGCCGCTCAATCTTTCAGCATCCAGCTTGACCAATTTCTACAATAACCAATATCTTTACTTTGTCCGTAATGTTCTTCGCCTGCGGGAACAGGAATCCATCCATCCGACTGCCTTTCAGCATGGTTTGTTCTTGCATCGGATTTTTGAACGAGTGGTCATGGACCAATCTGAGCTAGATTTTGATCAAAAAGTGGACAAGGCCATCCTGCGTACGCGTGACGAGGCAGAATTTGCTATGTTTTATAACCAGGATGCGGATGCTCGCTATACGGAGGAGGTGCTGGATAGGATTGCTCGCTCCAGTGCGACTATTTTGCGGGATAATGATTTGGTTGAAATTGATGGTCAGGAAAAGAGTTTCCGTCAGGATAAGGCGTTAGTTTTTGACCTTCAAAATGGCAAGAGTGTGCATGTAAATGGTACCATTGACCGCTTGGATACCTTGCAAATCAATCAGGCTGTCGGTGTTGTGGATTACAAGTCCAGTGACCAAAGCTTTTCAATCGGTGATTTTTACAATGGTCTCAAACCTCAGTTGGTGACCTACTTGGCAGCTTTACAAGAGCTGGATGAAACCAAGGATAAACCTGTTTTTGGAGCTATGTATTTGCATTTGCAGGATCCGATTATTAAATTAAAAGACACGAAGAATTTAGAACAGCTAGAAGTAGCTGCCAATACGAGCTTGGTTTACAAGGGACTTTTCTTGAAGGAGGAAAGTCTGGGTCTCAATCATTTTTATCAGACTCGTAACCAACTCTATACGGAAGATGAGTTTGTAGTTTTATTGAACCACAACCAAAAACTCTACAAACAAGCTGCCATGGACATCCTGGATGGTCGCTTTGCTATTAACCCTTATACCAAAGATGGGCGTTCGGTGGCAGGTGAGCAGCTGAAGGCAATCACTGGTTTTGAGGCGGATCGGCACATGGGAATGGCGCGGCGGATGATCAAAGAGGCCAAGCGTCAAGATTGGATGGAACGAATGAAAGGAGGTCAGGACTAATGGCTTTTGAAGAATTTTTAAGTGCTGAAGAAATCAAGGCTATGCAGGTGGCGGAAGCCAATTCTGATAAGCAACAAAAACGCACACCTGAGCAGATTGAAGCCATCTACACACACGGTCAGAATGTTCTGGTCTCTGCATCGGCTGGGTCAGGAAAGACCTTCGTCATGGTTCAACGGATTTTGGATAAGTTGAAGCGTGGCGTCGGGATTGACCAGCTCTTTATCTCGACCTTTACAGTCAAAGCGGCTGGTGAATTGAAGGAGCGGATCGAAAAAAATCTCAATGAAACCATTGCGAAGACGACGGATATGGAATTGCGACGGCATTTGTCTGCCCAGTTGGCGGATTTGACCAAGGCGGATATTGGGACCATGGACTCCTTTACGCAGAAATTGGTGACAACCTATGGTTATAGCCTTGGTATTTCTCCGCAGTTTCGGATTTTACAGGATGAGACAGAAAAAGCGAGTCTGAAAAAAGAGGTTTTCGATCAGCTCTTTGCAGATTATCTTGAACAGGATGAAAATGGGGCATTCCGCAAACTGGTTCGCAATTTTTCAGGCAACCGTAAGGATAACAGTGGTTTTCGTCAGGTTGTTTATCAGGTGCATGATTTTAGCCAATCGACGAGCAGTCCAACTAAATGGCTGAAAGAGCAAGCTGTTCAAGCTGATTTGTATAGTCAAGAGCGTATTGAGCAGATGTTAGAGCAGGGCTTTAAGGAAAAAGTTTTAGAGAAGCTCTATCAAGCTGCGGATTTCTTCCGCTACCATGTGGAATGGGGCAGAAATGACTTTGGTTCTGCCAAGTATTTTTCAAGCGTTGAAGATGTAATCGAATTGTTAACCGGTATAGACCAACTGGAATCCAAGCAGTTGATGGAGCGGGTTGAAAGAATCCTTCTCATCAATGATCAGTCCAGAGGCAAGGGCCTGACCAATGCCAATCGACCAAAAGATGAGCATTTGATAGCCTTTAAAGAAGAATACAATGCTGGCAAGAGTCAGATTATCTCAGGACTACGAGATTTGGGTCAGGAAGTTTATGAATTGACCCTGCTGAAAGATTATCAGGATCAAGCTGTGCCCTTGCTGATATTATTACGTGACTTTGTCTTGGATTTTTCGCAGGCTTACCTGAATGTAAAAATCAAGGAAGCAGCCTTTGAATTTGGCGATATTGGGCATTTCGCTATTCGTATTTTAGAAGAAAATGCGGACATCCGCCAATTTTTCCAAGAAAAATACCACGAAGTCATGGTAGACGAGTACCAGGATAACAACCATAGCCAAGAGCGAATGCTGGACCTGCTGTCTAACGGTCACAACCGCTTTATGGTGGGCGACATTAAGCAATCCATCTATCGATTCCGTCAGGCGGATCCAATGATTTTCCAAGAGAAATTTGAACTGTATCAGGCAAATCCTCAGGCTGGAAAATTGATTTTGCTCAAGGAAAACTTCCGTAGTCAGATTGAGGTCTTGGAGGCAACAAATGCTATTTTCACGCGCCTGATGGACCGCCAAGTAGGGGAAATCAAGTATGATGACACCCACAGTCTAGTAGCAGGTAGTCCAGGTCAAAAAATTGCCCAGCCAAAGCATGAGATGGAATACTTCATTTACGACCAGCAGGAAAGCGCAAATTCTTCAATAGATGCTGAGGAGGAAACACCTCTGACTGCTGGTGAAATTGAGGTCGTTGCAAAAGAGATTATTCGTCTTCACAATGAAGAAGGAGCAGACTTCAAGGACATCACTCTATTGGTGCAAAAACGGACGCAAAATGACCTCATTATGTCCATTTTTGAAAAACATGGGATTCCTATTGTGGCAGATGGCGGAGCAGCCTCCTATCTGCAATCTTTAGAAGTCATGATCATGCTGGATACCTTGCGAGTTATCAATAACCCACTCAATGACTATGCCCTCGTTGCCTTACTTAAATCGCCTATGTTCCGATTTGATGAGGATGAGCTGACACGTATTTCCTTGCAGACTGGGACAGGATTCTTCTATCAAAAAATTGAAGTAGCCCAGCAAGAAAGTGGGCAACATCCTGAACTTATATCAAGAGAGTTGAAGAAGAAAATCACGGATTTCTTGTCTATTTTGGAAAACTGGCGTGCCTATGCCAAGCTGCATTCTATTTATGACTTGATCTGGAAGATTTTCAATGAAAAATTCTATTATGACTATGTCGGTGCTCTCCCAAATGGCAGCAAGCGTCAGACCAATCTATATGCACTAGGTCTGCGTGCCAACCAGTTTGAAAAAACAGGCTACAAGGGCTTGTCTCGCTTCATCGCCATGATTGACCGTGCCTTAGCAAATGACAAGGACTTGGCAGATGTACAAGAGTTTCTACCGCAAAATGCTGTACAGCTTATGACGATTCACAAGTCAAAAGGTTTGGAGTTTAAATATGTCTTCCTCATGAACATCGATAAGCGATTCAACTTGGAAGACCATTATCAGTCAGTCATCATCAGCCGGAAAAATGGTCTAGGCATTCAATATTTAGCGGATATGAAAGATAAGGTAAATAGCCCATTACCCCAGGTTCGAGTCTTAATGAACACCCTTCCTTATCAAAATAATCTCCAAGAGCTAAAAATTGCCAATCTTTCAGAACAAATGCGGTTGCTTTATGTTGCACTAACGCGTGCCGAGAAGAAGTTGTATCTGGTTGGAAAGGGCAATGCTGACAAGTTAGCTGAAAAATACGATGGTAAGAAGGAAGATGGCGTTCTCGCCCTATCAACTCGTGAAAGTATGGCGACCTTCCAAGACTGGATTCTAGCCATTGATGAGGCCTTCTCAGGAGAAGACTTGCACTTCAAGAAAGTCTTTGTAACGGATGAGGATTTGACGGAGGAGAAGATTGGTAAACTGAAATTGAAGAATAAGCTAGAAGATGCCAGCCTTAAAGATATTCGTCAATCAGAAGACATCGCCCAGGCCTTGGACCAGTTGTCTTCTGTCCAAGAGTTGAACGAACGCTATAAGGCTGCTATAGAATTACCAAGTTTACGGACTCCAAGTCAAATCAAGAAACTCTATGAGCCTGTCTTGGAACAAGAAGGCATGGAAGTCATGGAAAAATACCAGCCAAAACGGACCTTCAACTTACCAGATTTCTCCAAGAAACCAAAAATCACTGGAGCCCAAGTCGGTTCTGCAGTCCATGAACTCATGCAACGCTTGGATTTGTCTTGGTTGGTGACAGAAGATACGGTAAGAGAAGCTCTAGAAACTGTTCATGCTGAGCAAGCGATTAAAGATAAAATCAATCTTCAAATGATTTTGGATTTCTTTGATACAGACTTAGGAAGAGAAATTCTAGCAAATACGGACAAACTTCACCGAGAAGCTCCATTTGCAAGTTTGCAGACAGATTCTTTGTCACAGGAACAATTTGTCCTTCGTGGGATTATCGATGGCTACCTGCTATATGATGATCATATTGTACTCTTTGATTACAAGACAGACAAATATGACCAACCAAGCCAACTCAGCCAACGTTACCAAGCTCAAATGCAACTCTATGCCGAGGCATTGAAAAAAGCCTACAAGATAAATCGTGTAGACTGCCATTTGATTTTGCTTGGTGGGGAGAAGATTGAAGTGGTAGAGGTCAATTTGAAGGGTAAGTCTTCATTATGATAGGTATTGGATAGAGAATAGGAGATCATATGTCACGTAAACAATTGGTTACTCTTACGAATATGTGTATGATAGAGGATCAGGATGAAAATGTAGTAGTTCAGATTCGAGATCCTAAACGGTATAGTTGGTCTGGCGCAGCATTTCCAGGTGGACATATTGAAGAAGGTGAGAATTTCTCTGACTCTGTTATACGTGAGGTTTTTGAAGAGACTGGATTGACGATTTCAAATCCCCGCTTGGTTGGTACTAAGCACTGGCCTGACAAAGAAGGACATCGCTATATTGTCTTTCTTTATAAGGCTACGGAGTTTTCAGGAACTATCCACTCAACAGAAGAGGGAGAAGTTCGATGGGTTAAGAAATCCGAACTGAGTCAATTGGAATTAGCCTATGATTTGCTTGAAATCGTAAAAGTCATGGATGACCCAACCTTATCTGAATTCTTTTACACCAAGAAGGACCAAACTGGGGAATGGGACCGGAATTTTAGGTGAGGGTTATGAACCGCTTCGAAAATGTTTTCGATTCTTGAATGTAGAATACTAATACTCAATGAAATTCAAAATCCGATTTGCTCCAAAGGTTCGGGGAACCTTTGGAGGTTGGAAATAGGCGAACGTAGTTCGTTTCGCTCTGATGAAAATAGAACTCTGTTCCTTTTAAATTTCAAGGAAACAGGCTGTCAAGTTCCGCTGGAGCTTGACACTCATCATGCAAAGTCAACATGGTCTGATTTTGATTTTCGAAGAGTGTAAAAAACAGATTGAGTTTTCCTTGCGATACCCAATCTGTTTTTGATTTCTTGAGGAGATGAATTAAAGGAGTTTTTGACGTTCCTTTTCCAAGTAACGATATCTGTAAACTGCAAAGTGTTCAATAAGACGCTAAGCAAATCTGCCGAGTACGATGAATATTATGATTGCAAATAATTGTATTAAAGTGGTTTGTAAGAAAAATTTCATCACAATGAAAATGACTACAAAACCCAAAACCCACCACCAAAGAGTCTGTAAAGGGGTATAACGCCCATTTTCATCAAAATCTTATTTGAAATATGTATACTAGAAACAGTTAGATCCCCAAGACAAAGAGAAAATAGGACACAAACGGATTTAAAAAAAAAGTGAATATAGGAAAAAATTACCTAAAATTGTTAAAGTGAGTAACCATAAGAAAATTGGCACTTTTAGGATGAAGTATTTCATTCCATTACCTCCTGCAATTAGTATATTAAACATTAAACAGGGAGACAAGTATTTATGTGTTTTTATTGGCCAGAAGTATTTTCAGAAGCTCCGCTAGTCACTTCTGCACTGGAAGTAGTAGTTGAACTTGTTTCACTGCTTGTTCCTGTTGTGGAGGAATCGGTAGGAGAGGAGGAGACTTCTGATGTTGCTGTTGAGCTACTTGTAGTTGTTTGAGTAGTCTCATCTGCTGTTGATGTAGATGAGTCAGTTGAAGAACTACTGGTCGTTCCTTCTTGAGTAGAATTTTGTATATCAGTATTAGAAGGCACTTGTAGAGTAGAGCTGCTTGTATTTGACACTGATTGAGCAGATGATTTGGAGCTAAAGGTGTAGATCGTAATGCATGCAGTGATAATCCCTAAAATGGATCCAATAAAGGTCAGAACCTTTTGGAAATGGGAAAGTCCAGCGACTTTTGTTGTATTTTCTTTTTTTGAACGTGTATTCATGGTATACCTCCAAACCTAGTGTATGAAATGAAGTTTAAATCTAACTTAAAGAGTGGAAACAAGATGTGAAACGTGATAAAATAGGACTATTGCAAACAAAGGAATGAAAATAATGATCTATTTCGATAACGCAGCCACAACACAGACTCATCCAGAAGTTATTAAAACGTACACGGAAGTTGCTACGAAAATTTGGGGAAATCCCTCCAGCCTGCACAACCTTGGCACACAGGCGACACGAATCCTAGAAGCATCCCGTAGGCAAATAGCAGAGCTATTGGGGAAAGAAAGCAAGGAAATCTTTTTTACTTCAGGCGGTACAGAAGGCGATAACTGGGTCATTAAAGGTGTCGCATTTGAGAAAGCACATCTGGGTAAGCACATCATCGTTTCAGCTATCGAGCATCCAGCGGTAAAAGAGTCAGCACTTTGGCTCAAAACACAAGGTTTTGAGGTGGATTTGGCTCCGGTCAATACCCAAGGTTTTGTTGATGTTTCAGCTTTGGAGACTTTGATTCGTCCAGATACCACGCTGGTTTCTGTCATGGCTGTCAACAATGAAATTGGTGCCATTCAGCCGATTCAGGAAATTTCACAACTTCTAGCTGATAAACCCACCATCTCCTTCCATGTGGACGCTGTGCAGGCTATCGGCAAGGTGCCAACGGAACAGTATTTGACAGACCGAGTTGATTTTGCTAGTTTTTCAGGTCACAAATTCCATTCTGTAAGAGGTGTAGGGTTCGTCTATATCAAAGCAGGTAAGAAAATCGCTCCGCTATTGACAGGCGGAGGACAGGAAAGCGATATGCGCTCAACTACGGAAAATGTGGCTGGTATTGCCGCGACAGCTAAGGCGCTCCGCTTGACCCTGGACAAGGCAGCAGATAGCCAGAAGCAACTGGCAGCTATGAAGCAGATTCTGGTGGATGAATTGAGCAAGTATCAAGATGTGACGGTCTTTTCTGGAATTGAAAACTTTGTACCTAGTATATTGACCTTTGGAATTAAGAATATTCGTGGTGAGGTTATTGTTCATGCTTTTGAGGACCATCAGATTTATATTTCAACTACATCTGCCTGCTCGTCTAAGGCAGGGAAACCTGCGGGTACACTAATTGCCATGGGTGTTCCGCAGAAGTTGGCACAAACTGCAGTCCGTGTCAGCTTGGATGGTGACAACGATATGGGGCAAATCGAACAATTTCTCACGATTTTTAAACAAATTTATCACAATACACAGAAAGTAAGGTAGAATGAACTATTCAGAAATTATGATTCGCTATGGCGAATTGTCAACCAAAGGGAAAAACAAGATGCGGTTTGTCAACAAACTCCGCAACAATATCAAGCACGTCCTTTCTGTTTACCCAGAAGTGACGGTTTATTTTGATCGTGACCGTGGTCATGTCTATTTGAATGGGGCGGATTATCAGGAAGTTTCAGCATCTTTGAAAAAGATTTTTGGTATCCAAAATTTTGCGCCATCTTATAAGATTGAAAAGTCTGTTCCAGCTTTGAAAGAAGCGGTTCAAGACATCATGAAAAACATTTATAAGGACGGTATGACGTTTAAGATTGCTGCGCGTCGTAGTGACCACAATTTTGAATTGGACAGCCGTGATCTAAACCAAGTCCTTGGAGATGCGGTTTGCACAGCTATTCCAAATGTGCAGGTGCAAATGAAGTCACCAGATATTACTTTGCGAGTGGAGATTCGTCCTGACGCTGCTTACATTTCCCATGAAGAAATCAAGGGAGCAGGTGGTCTGCCAGTTGGAACATCTGGAAAAGGAACGCTTATGTTATCAGGGGGTATTGATTCGCCTGTTGCGGGCTATTTGGCTCTCAAACGTGGGGTTGAAATCGAAGCCCTCCACTTTGCTAGCCCGCCTTATACGAGTCCAGGTGCACTTAAGAAAGCCCATGATTTGACTCGAAAATTAACTGCCTTTGGTGGTAATATTACCTTTATCGAAGTGCCGTTTACAGAAATTCAGGAAGAAATCAAGGAAAAGGCACCTGAAGCATATTTGATGACCTTGACACGTCGTTTCATGATGCGGATTACAGACCGAGTTCGTGAAGAACGTGGTGCCATGGTTATTATCAATGGTGAAAGTCTAGGACAAGTGGCAAGTCAGACCTTGGAATCCATGCAGGCCATCAATGCTGTGACCAATACACCTGTTATCCGTCCAGTCGTTACCATGGACAAGTTGGAAATCATTGATATTGCGCAAGAAATTGATACCTTTGATATTTCCATTCAGCCATTTGAGGATTGCTGTACCATCTTTGCCCCTGACCGTCCAAAAACTAATCCTAAAATCAAGAATGTCGAGCAATACGAAGCACGTATGGATGTAGAAGGATTGGTAGAACGTGCTGTTGCAGGAATTATTGTGACAGAGATTACTCCAAAAGTGGAAGCGAAAGATGAGATTGACAATTTAATCGAAGATTTACTGTAAACTGTTGATGAAGTTTAATGCCTGACACTGTTGGGAAAGAATAGACAGCTTTAGAAAGAAATTCATTCAGCGCATCAAATGAAGGTTAATTTTGACATGTTTTGATGCGTTTTTTAATTATTTGACTTAGGTGTCGTTACCTTTATAACCTAACGTTCGGAAAAATCGAATTTTTGTGGTATAATGGACTTTCGAAAAAGATAAGAAGGAGTTTTTATGAAAAAAGGAGCCCTAACAGGTTTACTACTGTTTGGTATGTTTTTTGGTGCAGGAAATTTGATATTTCCTCCAGCGCTCGGTATTTTGTCTGGTGAACATTTCTGGCCAGCCATTTTAGGATTTGTTGTATCTGGTGTCGGTATTGCCGTGATTGCTTTGATTGTAGGAACACTTAACCCTAAAGGGTACGTGCATGAGATCTCACGTAAGATTTCACCCTTGTTTGCTACTGTTTATCTTGTTGCTTTGTACTTGGCAATTGGACCATTTTTTGCAATTCCACGTACAGCTACAACGTCATTTGAGGTTGGAATTGCTCCATTGTTGGGCGATGCGAATCTGGGTCCATGGTTGTTTGGTTTTACAGCTTTTTACTTTGTGGCAGCTTATCTGATTGCCCTCAATCCATCTCAGATTTTAAACAGTATCGGACGTATTTTAACGCCTGTTTTTGCGATTTTGATTGTGATTTTAGTGGTGCTAGGTGTTGTTAAATATGGTTCTACTAATCCACTTCCTGCAGCCGATGCTTACTCAGCTGGACAGGCATTTGGTACAGGATTTATTGAAGGATACAACACCCTTGATGCCCTTGCCGCAATTGCTTTTAGCGTTGTAGCGGTGAATACCTTAAAACAACTTGGTTTCTC
This sequence comes from Streptococcus sp. VTCC 12905, assembly GCF_049893385.1. NCBI lineage: Bacteria > Bacillati > Bacillota > Bacilli > Lactobacillales > Streptococcaceae > Streptococcus > Streptococcus sp. VTCC 12905. The sequence goes on from NZ_JBMVJC010000001.1 coordinate 139,279, forward strand.
CAGCAAGAAAGAATATGTTTCAACTATCTGGTCTGTTGGTTTTGTTGTAGCCTTAGCATTCTCAGCACTATATGTCGGTTTGGCTTTCCTAGGTAATCATTTCCCAGTGCCTGCTGATGTTTTGGCTTCCGATACCAACAAGGGTGTTTACATTCTTTCGCAAGCAACACAGGCTATTTTTGGACCAGGTGCACAAATTTTCTTAGCTGTTATGGTTATCGTTACTTGCTTTACGACGACGGCTGGCTTGATTGTTTCTTCAGGTGAATTTTTCGCTGAGCGTTTTCCATGTTTTGGCTACAAAGTATATGCGACTATCTTTACTTTGATTGGCTTTGGGATTTCCAACCTCGGTTTGAACAATATCATCACCTTCTCTGTTCCAGTTCTTTTGGTTCTCTATCCAATTACTATCTGTATTGTCTTGATTACCATTGTTAACAAATTTGTACCGCTTTCGACCTATGGTATGCAATTAACTGTGGGACTAGTGGCAGCTTTGTCATTGGTAGAAGTTTTAGCGAGACAATTCAACTGGACTGCTGTTTCAAAAATCATCTCAGCTCTGCCATTGGCTGGACAATCACTAACTTGGTTATTACCAGCTCTTGTCGGAATCGTCCTCTCTCTATTCTTACCAAACAAGCAGGAGAGCGAAGTTTTTGAAATGTAAGAAAAGTGATACAGAACACTTGCATTTGCAGGTGTTTTTGTTATAATAGGACTGTTGACTATGTATGCACATTTCCTGTGCAACCGCACGAATGCCGTTGCTCTGCAAAAATTAAGCTCTAACGTCGTTGTCTTAACTTGGTGAAACTAAGTTCTACCTGCGACGACACGAACTATGTTCGATACATTTCCAACCTTCAATAGTCTATCCTTAGACTATTGAAGCTAGTCTGAACTTAATTTTTATTGAGCAAGATAAAGTGGTTCGACCCACGGTACTAGGCGAGTCTTCACATCTAATTCGGGCAAGACCCAAAAATCATAGGAGGTGCATAATGAGCACATACGCAATCATTAAAACTGGCGGCAAACAAGTTAAAGTTGAAGTCGGTCAAGCTATCTACGTTGAAAAATTGAACGTTGAAGCAGGTCAAGAAGTTACTTTCGAAGAAGTAGTTCTTGTTGGTGGTGAGAAAACTGTTGTGGGTACTCCACTTGTAGCAGGCGCTACTGTTGTTGGTACTGTTGAAAAACAAGGTAAACAGAAAAAAGTTGTTGCCTTCAAGTACAAACCTAAAAAAGGTAGCCACCGCAAACAAGGTCACCGTCAACCTTACACAAAAGTTGTTATCAACGCTATCAACGCTTAAGGCGTAGCTTGAAGCAATCATTACAGAAATTCGGAGGAATAACATATGTTAAACTTGAATCTTGCTAACTTGCAATTTATGGCCCACAAAAAAGGTGGAGGTTCAACGTCAAACGGTCGTGACTCACAAGCGAAACGCCTTGGTGCGAAAGCTGCTGACGGCCAAACTGTATCAGGTGGTTCAATCCTTTACCGCCAACGTGGTACAAAAATCTACCCAGGAGCTAACGTAGGACGTGGTGGAGATGATACTCTTTACGCTAAAGTAGAAGGCGTTGTACGCTTCGAACGTAAAGGTCGCGATAAGAAACAGGTATCTGTTTACCCAATCGCAAAATAAGGTCTAGAAACCTTATATTACAAGGCTTTCCGAGTTTTCGGAAGGCCTATTTTTTTGATTTGATACTCACCGTGATACCCATATTTCAAAAACCAATGTAGGAAGCGAACTTGTCGGCAATTTCATTCTTTGCTTTTTGAGTAACATGAGCGTAGATGTCCATGGTTGTTTGGATGTTTTCGTGTCCGAATCTTTCTTGATAGTAGCACCAGCTTCAAACAAAAGGGAGCAGTGGGTGTGTCTAAATCCATGTGGGGTAATTCTTTTGAAGTCTGGATATTTTCTCCAAACATTTGAAAATCAATCTTTTGATTGTTATTTTTTTAATGATTAGAAAAAGATACTATACAACTTTGGACTGATGATTGTTGAAATGTGTATTTTAACCCTTGGTCTTTCATCTCTTTATAGGTTGGTATAGAAGTGACGCTTTATGGTGTAATTTGAAGTCTCCCAAAATCTACATATTTCTGGTATAATAGAAAAAGTAGTATAAAAGAGGATTTTACGATGAATATTCAACAATTACGATACGTAGTGGCTATTGCTAATAGTGGAACGTTTCGAGAAGCAGCGGAAAAGATGTATGTTTCTCAGCCAAGTTTATCCATTTCCATTAAAGATTTGGAAACAGAGCTTGGTTTTCAAATCTTTAGTCGAACCAGTTCTGGCACCTTTTTAACGCAAAAAGGGATGGAATTTTATGAAAAAGCTCAAAATTTGGTAAAAGGTTTTGATCAGTTTGAACATCTTTACTTGCAACCTGAAGAAGGCGAGAAAACTTTTTCTATTTCTAGTCAACACTATGACTTTTTGCCTCCATTGATTACCGAGTTTTCTAGACAACATCCACAATATCCTCATTTTCGTATTTTTGAATCAACCACAGCACAAATTTTAGATGAGGTTGCCCAAGGATATAGTGAATTAGGTATTATCTATTTAAATGATAAAAATACTAAAGGTATCATGCAAAAGTTAGATAAACTTCATTTGCAAGTGATTGATTTATCTGATTTCCAAACACATATCTACCTTCGGGAAGATCATCCCTTGACAAATAAAGACGAGATTGAACCAGCAGATTTGGTTGGTTTACCGACTGTTCGATTTACCCAAGAGAAGGAAGCCTATCTATATTATTCAGAAAATCTGATTGACACCTCTGACTCATCAGTAGTTTTTGACGTGACAGATCGAGCTACCTTAAATGGCATTTTAGAACGTACAGACGCTTATGCGACTGGTTCGGGTTACTTGGATGATGAGAGTGTGAATGGGATTACAGTGATACCATTTAAAGGAAAAGTTGACAATCGCATGGTCTACGTTAAACGTGCGAGTGATGAATTGAGTCAATGCGCACAGGATTTTGTGGAGACTTTGCATTCATATTTTGATAAAAAGAAGGAAGAACATGCGTAAATTTGGGTTTCCGCTCCTTGCGGCGGTTTTAATTGCTATTGATCAATATGTGAAAGCTTGGACAGTTGCGAATATTGAGTTAGATTCAGTAAGAAAATTTTTACCTGGTTTCATGAGTTTGGCCTATTTACGCAACTATGGTGCAGCTTGGTCGATTTTGCAAAATCAACAATGGTTTTTTACGATAGTAACTATTGTTGTAATGATTGGGCTGGTTTGGTACTATATTCGACAAATAAAAGGAAGTCTATGGACATTATTCAGTCTTTCTTTGATGATGGCTGGAGCTTTGGGTAACTTTATTGACCGTGTTCGTTTGGGGTATGTTGTTGATATGTTTCACCTGGATTTTATAAATTTTCCGATTTTTAATGTCGCTGATATGTGCTTGTCGGTTGGGGTTGGATTGTTATTTATATGTATATTGAAAGAAGAGTATGATGAAAATAAAGGTTGAAGCAGGCGGTGTTCGTCTGGATAAGGCATTGTCAGAATTGACAGAGTTATCTCGTTCGGTGGCAAATGACCAAATCAAGGCTGGTCAGGTATTGGTCAATGGTCAAGTAAAGAAGGCAAAATATACTGTACAAGAAGGGGATATCATTACCTATCAAGTACCAGAAATTGAAGAAATGGATTATGTCGCTGAAGATATTCCTTTAGATATTGTTTATCAAGATGAAGATGTCGCTGTTGTCAACAAACCTCAAGGAATGGTTGTGCACCCTTCAGCTGGACATACTTCCGGGACCTTAGTTAATGCTCTTCTATACCATGTCAAAGACTTGTCTGGCATCAACGGTGTCCTTCGTCCTGGGATTGTTCATCGAATCGATAAGGATACCTCAGGTTTATTAATGATTGCTAAAAATGATGAGGCCCATACAAAACTTGCAGCTGAATTGAAAGATAAAAAATCCCTTCGCAAGTATTGGGCCATTGTACATGGAAACCTTCCAAATGATCGTGGAGTCATTGAAGCTCCTATTGGTCGTTCTGAAAAGGATCGTAAGAAACAGGCTGTGACGGCAAAAGGGAAAAAAGCGGTCACGAGATTTCAAGTATTGGAACGGTTTGATGACTATACCTTAGTTGAATTAACATTAGAAACAGGTAGAACCCACCAAATTCGGGTTCACATGGCTTATATTGGTCATCCAGTTGCTGGGGACGAAGTTTATGGTCCGCGAAAAACTTTAAAAGGAAATGGCCAATTTCTCCATGCCAGAACTCTTGGATTCACTCATCCTAGAACTGGAGAGGTAGTTGCTTTTACAGCAGAAGCGCCAGCTATTTTTCAGGATACACTAGAATATCTCCGCCGAACTGTTAAAGGCCAAGGGGCTCTAGAACAGACTATTCTCTGAAAAAATAGTGAAAATTTCAGTTTGGTGAATGGTTTTGGTCTACTTGCTCATTTTTTAAAAAGATGATAGACTAGTACAGATAACATTTGAGGAGACAATGAATGGAAACTTTACCAAAATGCCCAAAATGCAATTCTGAATACGTTTATGAGGATGGAGCACTATTAGTTTGCCCTGAATGTGCCTATGAATGGAACCCAGCTGATGTGGCTGAAGAAGAAAACGGTCCAGTGGCAATCGATGCAAATGGCAATCGTTTGGCTGATGGGGATACTGTTACACTTATAAAAGACTTGAAAGTCAAGGGTTCACCTAAGGATTTGAAACAAGGTACACGTGTAAAAGGGATTCGTATCGTCGAAGGTGACCACAACATTGATTGCAAAATCGATGGGTTCGGTGCGATGAAGTTAAAATCTGAGTTCGTTAAGAAAATTTAGTATAGATTTGGAAAGGACTGGTTCACCAGTCTTTTCGCGTTTTTGAAAGGATATTATGAAACATCAAAGTATTTTGTTTTACAGTAGGTGTCTGCTGGCTATTTTAGCTGTTACTGGTACAGCTTTAGAGATTATAAAGTACGGCATCGGTATGCTTATGTATTACACAGTGCAGTCTAACTTACTGGTCTCCCTGTTTGCTGTGTATATGGTTTATGCCATGTTCAAGGGAAACGATTTACAAGGTCCTCAGTTCCTTCGAATAAAGGCTGCGGTAACAATGTCAATAATGATTACCTGTGTGGTCTATCATTTTATGTTGGCACCACTGGCCGAAGATTTTTGGCGTGTTGAAAATATACTTTGCCACTATATTGTTCCTTTATACTTTTTGCTGGATACCATCTTACTGGATCATCAGCGCCAGTATAAATGGTTTGATCCGATTTGGTGGACGTTATTACCAGTTCTGTATATGATTTTTGGGTTAGTCAATGGCTTTTTACTCAAGATTCCAATTCCGGATGCCAAGGATAGTCCATTTGCCTATTTCTTTTTAAATGTGCCAAAATATGGCTGGTCGTATGTATTGACCTATGTAGGAATTATTTTTGCAGCCTATCTTATCTGCGGATTTGGATTAGCTGGAATCAAGTGTCTACGTGTTGCACCAAATAAACAGTTTAAAAATAATTTCCACTAAAAACCGAAAGTTAGTATTTTTTTCAACAAAAAAATTGTCAAGGACAGTATTTTATGCTATACTCTGCTTAATAAATCCTTTAATACCTGTCCAGAGAGGCAGACAAGGAGTCGGATGATCATGAGGCTGGTTTTGATTGTCTTTTAGTTTACTTTTGATAATGAGCAAGATTCTCAGGATTGGGAAATAGGAAACAATGTTTTTTATTCGTTGCCATAATAATCGTAGGACTCAAAGACCATATTAGCTGATATTTTCAAAGTCTCCTTGGAAAAGGAGACTTTTTCTATATTTTTTGGAGGTCTTATGAAGACAAAAGAAATCGTTGATGATATGACCATGAAGCGGGCGATTACCCGCATCACATATGAAATTATCGAACGCAACAAAAATTTAGACAATATCGTTCTTGCTGGCATTAAAACACGAGGTGTTTTTATAGCTAAGCGAATTCAAGAAAGGCTGAAGCAAATTGAGGGGATTGATGTACCTTTGGGTGAATTAGACACCAAGCCTTTCCGAGATGATGTGAAAGTTGAAGAAGATACAACGAATTTTACTGCGGATGTCAATGATCGGGATGTTATCTTGGTAGATGATGTACTCTATACTGGACGTACCATTCGTGCAGCAATTGATAATATTGTGTCACTTGGAAGACCCGCTCGCGTTAGTTTGGCTGTATTGGTTGACCGCGGTCATAGAGAATTACCGATTCGTGCAGATTATGTTGGAAAAAATATTCCAACAAGTCGGACAGAGGAAATCATCGTTCATATGACGGAAATTGACCAACAAGATGCTGTTTTATTAGTAGAAGCGGAATAAGTCAAGTAGATTAAAGGCGGTAAGTATCATGACAATTGTAGATGGTAAAGTATCTCTAAAACATTTGGTGACTATGGAAACACTTTCAAATGAAGAAGTGCTGGGACTTATCCAACGGGGATTAGCTTTCAAAAAAGGTGAGCCTGTTGCTTTATATCGTAAATATTATGCCTCAAATTTGTTCTTTGAGGATTCAACACGCACTCACAAATCATTTGAAATGGCTGAACTTAGATTAGAAATGGGAATCATAGATTTCGATGCCCGCACGAGTTCGGTAAATAAAGGCGAAACCCTTTATGATACAATTCTAACCATGTCGGCATTAGGGGTCGATATTTGTGTGATTCGACACTCAGAGGTAGATTACTACAAACAATTGATTGATAGTCCGACAATACAGACTTCAATTGTCAATGGAGGAGATGGTTCAGGTCAGCATCCGAGTCAATCTCTGCTTGATCTGATGACAATCTATGAAGAATTTGGCAGCTTTGAACAGTTAAAAATCGCTATTGCAGGGGACATCACTCATTCGAGAGTTGCTAAATCAAATATGCAAATTCTCAAACGATTGGGAGCTGATATTTACTTTACTGGTCCTGAAGAATGGTATGCGGAAGAATTTGATATTTATGGTAAACATGTAAATATTGATGATATTATTGAAGAATTAGATGTCTTGATGTTGCTCCGTGTTCAACACGAACGACATGATGGGTCAGAAAGTTTTTCAAAAGAACATTACCATCGTTTGCATGGATTAACTGAGGATAGGTATAAACGACTAAAAGAACAGACAATTGTAATGCATCCAGCACCTGTTAATCGTGATGTAGAAATTGCTGATCTCTTGGTTGAGGCACCTAAATCTCGCATTGTTCGACAAATGCAAAATGGTGTATTTGTCCGAATGGCTATCTTAGAAGCGATAGTGAATGGCAAGGCATAAAAGTTTCCCTTGCACTAGCTTAACAGTTCATCTATTATCGAGCTGAACTGTTAAGCGTCGGACTTATCTTATTTAATGTCAACCTGTGAGTTGACAAATAGAAAGGAGAAGGGGTGTTCTGTTGCTCGGATTTTGTAATTGAATTCGGGCTACGGACTGGGTCAAAAAGATAGTTTTTCCTCGAACGCAAGTGTTCTTGAACAAACTCCTATTTTGACTGTGTCCGCTTAACGCCCTTAATATCTTATTATTATGTCAAAAAGACGATTAATTTTGGAAGATGGAACTATTTTTGAAGGGGAAGCCTTTGGTTCCGAATTAGATGTGACTGGTGAACTGGTTTTTTCAACGGGCATGACAGGTTACCAAGAGTCCATTACAGACCAATCATATAATGGTCAAATTTTAACATTTACATATCCTTTGGTAGGGAATTATGGTGTCAACCGTGATGATTATGAGTCCATTAATCCAACTTGTAAAGGAGTAGTTGTTAGTGAGTGGGCCAGACGGGCAAGCAACTGGCGGAACCAACTAACACTAGATGAATTTTTAAAAGCAAAAAATATTCCAGGGATTTCTGGTATCGATACGCGTGCCTTAACAAAAATTATTCGTAAACATGGGACTATGAAGGCAACAATTGCAAATGTGGGTGATTCCATTGAGCATTTGACAGATCAGTTGCGTGCGACAGTATTACCGACCAACAATATTGAGCAAGTATCAACGAAAACAGCTTATCCTGCTCCAGGAATTGGGCGTAGCGTGGTCTTGGTTGATTTTGGTTTGAAGCATTCAATCTTACGTGAATTGTCTAAGCGTGAATGCAATGTTACTGTAGTTCCATTTGATACGACAGCAGAAGAAATCTTAGCACTCTCTCCAGATGGTGTGATGTTGTCAAATGGTCCAGGAAATCCAGATGATGTACCGGAAGCGTTGGAGATGATTCGTAGTATCCAAGGGAAAATCCCTATTTTTGGAATTTGTATGGGCCATCAACTGTATGCCAAGGCAAATGGTGCTAAGACGTATAAGATGAAATTTGGACACCGTGGTTTCAACCATGCCGTTAGAGAAATTGTAACTGGTCGTGTAGACTTTACAAGCCAAAACCATGGTTTTGCGGTTTCGCGTGAAGATTTGCCGGATTGTCTCATGATTACGCATGAAGAAATCAACGATAAATCGGTCGAGGGTGTGCGTCATAAATACCTTCCAGGATTCTCGGTACAATTTCACCCAGATGCAGCACCTGGTCCTCATGATGCTAGCTATCTTTTTGATGAATTCATGGACTTGATGGACTCATTTAAACAAGAGCACGAGTGACAAACAAAATGTAGTGCGACTTCAAGATTACATGCGCGTATGCAATTGTCCACTAAGCTGAAAAGTTGAGTCGAATTTTGAGAACTAGTGCTGAATTCTCGATCAATTGCTAGCTTAGACACTAGTTTTAAAACCTCAATTATGATTGAATCGAGATTTCAGACATCGGTTGTTTATTTCATTCTATCCGGAGAGATAGAAAATAGAAAGACAAGGGACAGGTCAATGGTTGCGAGCAACTCATTTCTCTACGCCTGCCTCTATTGGAGGTCGACTATCCCTTGCACTACAAAGATGGGACTGAGTGGCTGAAAACCCTATTTGCGGACCCTGCCTCTATTGGAGGTCAGGCTATCCCTTGTACTAGCTTAACAGTTCATCTATTATCGAGCTGAACTGTTAAGCTTCGGACTTATCTTATTTAATGTCAACCTGTGAGTTGACAAATAGAAAGGAGAAGGGGTGTTCTGTTGCTCGGATTTTGTAATTGAATTCGGGCTACGGACTGGGTCAAAAAGATAGTTTTTCCTAGAACGCAAGCGTTCTTCGTCAAACTCCTATTTTGACTGTGTCCGCTTAACGCCCTTAATATCTTAAAATTATGCCTAAACGTACGGATATTAATAAAATTATGGTGATTGGGTCTGGTCCCATTGTGATTGGTCAGGCTGCTGAGTTTGACTATGCTGGGACACAGGCTTGTCTAGCTTTGAAAGAAGAAGGCTATAGCGTTGTCTTGGTCAATTCAAATCCTGCAACAATCATGACAGATAAAGAAATCGCTGATAAGGTTTACATTGAACCTATCACGATTGAATTTGTTACACGTATTTTGCGGAAAGAGCGTCCAGATGCTATCTTACCAACACTCGGTGGTCAAACTGGTCTAAATATGGCTATGGAACTTTCTAAAGCTGGTATTTTAGAAGAACTTGGTGTTGAGTTATTGGGAACTAAGCTGTCAGCAATTGATCAGGCTGAGGATCGTGATTTATTCAAACAGTTGATGGAGGACCTGAAGCAGCCTATTCCAGAATCTGAGATAGTAACAACAGTTGAAGAAGCTTTATCTTTTGCTAAGACTATCGGCTATCCAGTCATTGTTCGTCCAGCTTTTACCTTAGGAGGTACTGGTGGCGGTATGTGTAGCAACGAATCAGAGTTGAAAGAAATCGCTGAAAATGGATTGAAACTTTCACCTGTTACTCAATGTTTGATTGAGCGGTCGATTGCTGGATACAAAGAAATTGAGTACGAAGTGATGCGTGATGCTGCGGATAATGCCCTTGTTGTATGTAACATGGAAAACTTTGACCCTGTTGGAATTCATACAGGTGACTCGATTGTATTTGCGCCAACTCAGACGCTTTCAGATATTGAAAATCAAATGCTACGTGATGCCAGTCTGACAATCATTCGTGCCTTGAAAATCGAAGGTGGTTGTAATGTTCAGTTGGCTTTAGATCCACATAGTTTCAAATACTACGTCATTGAGGTAAATCCACGTGTTTCTCGTTCATCAGCCTTAGCTTCAAAAGCAACAGGTTATCCAATTGCCAAATTAGCTGCTAAAATTGCTGTCGGTTTTACCTTGGATGAGATGGTTAACCCTGTAACTGGAACAACTTACGCTATGTTTGAGCCAGCACTCGACTACGTTGTTGCTAAAATTCCTCGCTTCCCATTTGATAAATTTGAAAAAGGGGAACGTCGCCTTGGTACACAGATGAAAGCAACTGGGGAAGTGATGGCAATAGGTCGTAACATTGAAGAAAGTCTTCTGAAGGCTTGTCGTTCCTTGGAAATTGGTGTTTACCACAATGAAATGCCTGAGCTAAGTCACTTGTCTGATGATGCTTTAGTAGAAAAAATTGTTAAGGCTCAAGATGACCGTCTTTTCTATCTTTCAGAAGGTCTAAGACGAGGATACACTGTTGAAGAGCTTGCTCAATTAACGAAAATTGATATCTTCTTCCTTGATAAACTGCTTCATATATTAGAAATCGAGCAGGAATTAGCCATCAATCATGATAATATTGATTTGCTGAAAAAAGCTAAAAAATATGGCTTTTCAGATCGTAAAATTGCAGAACTTTGGGGTAGAACAGTATCCTATATTCGTCAGTTGCGTACAGATCATAAGATTATTCCTGTTTATAAGATGGTGGACACTTGTGCAGCTGAATTTGAAAGTTCAACACCTTATTTCTATTCAACATATGAGTGGGAAAATGAATCCATTCGGTCTGAAAAAGAATCTGTCCTTGTGTTAGGTTCAGGTCCGATTCGGATTGGGCAGGGTGTTGAGTTTGACTACGCGACAGTCCATTCGGTAAAAGCCATTCAGGACGCAGGCTATGAAGCGATTATTATGAATTCAAACCCTGAAACAGTTTCGACAGACTTCTCTGTTTCTGATAAGTTATATTTTGAGCCTCTGACTCTTGAAGATGTCCTCAACGTGATTGACTTGGAACAACCAAAAGGTGTTATCGTTCAATTCGGTGGACAGACTGCGATCAACTTGGCAGAACCATTGGAAAAAGCTGGTATTCCTATCCTGGGTACGCAAGTGGCTGATTTGGATCGAGCTGAAGATCGCGATTTGTTTGAAAAAGCCTTGAAAAATTTGGGTATTCCACAACCGCCTGGGCAAACTGCAACAAATGAAGAGGAAGCGATAGAAGCAGCTCGCAAGATTGGATTCCCTGTGCTTGTACGGCCATCTTATGTTTTGGGTGGTCGCGCGATGGAAATTGTTGAAAATGAAAATGACCTACGTTCTTATATGCGAACAGCAGTTAAGGCATCGCCAGAACACCCTGTCTTGGTCGACTCATATATTGTAGGTCGTGAATGTGAAGTGGATGCTATATCAGATGGTACTGATGTTTTAATTCCTGGTATCATGGAGCACATTGAACGTGCTGGGGTTCACTCAGGAGACTCAATGGCAGTTTATCCACCACAGACTTTATCGAAAAAGGTGCAAGAAACGATTGTGGATTATACTAAACGTCTAGCTATCGGCTTGAACTGTATTGGTATGATGAATATTCAGTTTGTCATCAAAGACGAAATAGTTTATGTCATTGAGGTAAATCCACGTGCCAGTCGTACGGTTCCATTCTTGTCAAAAGTAACAGATATTCCGATGGCGCAAGTGGCAACGAAATTGATTTTGGGGCAACGCCTTTCAGAACTTGGTTATGAAGATGGACTCTATCCTGAAAGTCAACAAGTCCATGTCAAAGCTCCTGTCTTCTCATTCTCAAAATTAGCTAAAGTAGATAGTCTTTTAGGCCCAGAAATGAAGTCAACTGGTGAAATTATGGGTTCAGACGCCACACTCGAAAAAGCCCTTTATAAGGCTTTTGAAGCAAGTTACCAGCATTTAGAAGAATTTGGGAACATCGTCTTCACTATTGCAGATGAAGATAAGGAAGAGGCCCTTGCTCTTGCAAAACGGTTCTACGAATTGGGTTATGGTCTATTTGCGACAGTTGGTACTTCAGACTATCTTATTGAGAATGGCTTACCTGTTACGCTCATTGGAAAATTAGGAGATCCTGAAAATCAAGATATTCCTAGTCTCGTTCGAGCTGGGAAAGTCCAAGCTATTATTAACACAGTTGGTAAAAAGCGTGTAGCAGATAGTGCTGGACAAGTGATTCGTAGTTCTGCTATCGAAGGAGGAATTCCTCTCTTTACAGCTCTTGATACTGCTGAAGCCATGGTTAAAGTTCTAGAAAGCCGTAGCTTCATGACACAGGCGATTTAATAGGACCTAAAAACAGGATGAATGTTGAGTTCATTCTGTTTTTTGAGTATACTAGATACAGTATGAAAGTAATAATCACTACGAGTCTGAGGATGGACGATAATCTTGTTGCAAAGGCGAAACAGCTGGCTAAGGATTTAGGTATAGAATACTTGAAAAGAAACAAGCGGTCCGTTTCGTCGTTATTAAAGGAAGTAGAAAAGGTGCTTGTGCTCTATCAAAATAAGCTTGTTTTAGAGCAGAGAAATGGTCAAACCTTCTTTTTCCACCCTGACACAGCGATGTTGCGAATAAAAGCAGGACATGATCCGCTATTAGATCTAATTGGGCCATCAAAGAAAACGATTTTAGATTGTACCATGGGACTAGCTTCTGATAGTATCGTATTAGCTAGTGCAGGTCATCAGGTGACATCCTTGGAGAGTTCACGGCTTATTCATTTTATTGTTAGTCGTGGTTTACAGGATTTCAACAGTAGTATTGTGCTGGTGGATTGTGCTATGCGATCCATTCAAACCAGATGGATAGATAGTTTGACCTATCTGAAAGAACAAATAGATAAGTCTGTTGATGTCATTTACTTTGATCCCATGTTTTCAGAAGAAATTAAGGAATCAAACAATCTTGCTGGTTTAGTGGAGATGGCTGACGGAAGTCGATTGTCAGAAGAGTTGCTTCTTGAGGCAAAACGGGTTGCAAGGGAAAAAATTCTTGTCAAGGCTCATTTCAGAGATAGTGTTTTTGAAGAATTTGGCTTTAAACGTCATGTAAGACCCAATCAAAAATTTCATTATGGAGAAATTCATTTGAAGGAGTGAGAACAGAATGAAAATATTAGTAACTGGTTTTGATCCATTTGGAGGTGAGTCTATCAATCCTGCACTGGAGGTCATTAAATCTTTACCAAAGCAGATTGCAGGCGCAGAGATTCTTCTTGAGGAGATTCCAACTGTTTTTTATCAAGCCGCAAGTGTTCTTGAAAAAGCTATGGCTAAGTATGCACCAGATAATGTGCTATGTATTGGACAGGCTGGTGGAAGAATGGAATTAACACCTGAGCGTGTAGCCATTAATCAAGACGATGCTCGCATTCCGGATAATTTAGGACAACAACCAATTGACACCATGATTCGCGAAGATGGGCAATCTGCTTATTTTTCAACTTTACCCATCAAAGCAATGGTTGAAGCCATTCGTGCAGCAGGTCTTCCAGCCTCTGTTTCTAATACAGCAGGGACCTTCGTTTGCAACCATCTCATGTACCAAGCTCTTTACTTAGCGGAGAAACAATTTCCAAAGACTAAGGCTGGCTTTCTTCATATTCCGTTTCTACCGGAACAGGTTCTTGACAAACCAGGCTTTGCCTCTATGTCTCTAGCCGATATTGTTAGAGGAGTTGAAGCAGCCATTGGAGCAATGGTTGCATTTAGAGACAAAGAGGATGTGAAGAACGTTGGAGGTGCAACACATTGATGGGGGATTGTATGGAAGCTAGGAAACGTGTCAAGGAGATGGAAAAATTTTTTATATGCATCTGGAGATGAACAAGTCCCTTGCTGATAGTGTTACCCAGCTCAATCAGGCACAATCAAGTTATTTACGGTTACTAGAATTATTATCAAAGCCAGACCTATATGGAAGATCTTAATTTATCCAATATGGGTTGTTTTGATGTTATTCCTTGCGGTGTATTGAGTGAAGATGGATTCTATAATTTGCTTTTTGACCGCTCGAATTTAGCAAGTCAACTAAGAGAACTATCGGATATGCTGGAGCAATAAAATTTTTAAAAAGTGTCAAGTTTTTTTCTTGACACCCTATCAAAGTGTGTTATAATAGAACATGTGCTAAATAGCTCTGCTATTTCACCGAATAATAAAAATTAAAAGAAAAGAGACATTAAAAAATGGCAGTAAAAATCCGTTTAACTCGTATGGGTTCTAAAAAGAAACCATTCTACCGTATTAACGTTGCAGACTCACGTGCACCACGTGATGGTCGTTTCATTGAAACAGTTGGTACTTACAACCCACTTTTGGCTGAAAACTCAGTAACTCTTAAAGAAGAACGTGTACTTGAGTGGTTGGCAAAAGGTGCACAACCATCTGACACTGTTCGTGCTCTTCTTTCAAACGCTGGCGTATTGAAAAAATTCCACGAACAAAAATTCTCTAAATAAGAACAGTAAGCGAGAACACTTATGGACATGATTGAAAATCTCATTATTGCGATTGTGAAGCCTTTGATTTCACAGCCTGAAAACTTGACGATTAAAATCGTTGATACACCTGAATTCTTAGAATACCATTTGGATTTAGAACAATCGGACATCGGCCGTGTCATCGGTAAAAAAGGACGTACCATTTCTGCAATCAGAACGATTGTTTATTCTGTCCCTACAAGTGATAAAAAAGTTCGTTTAGTGATCGACGAGAAAGAATAGAAAGTCACCTTTTGGTGGCTTTTAAATTTTCAGTCAGGGGCCTTGCCCCTTTTAACATATAGAAAGGATGAAAAGATGAATCTGATTTGGACTTATTTGAAAAAATATCCAAAATGGTTAGCATTAGATTTGTTGGGAGCTATTTTATTTGTTGTAGTAAACTTAGGCTTGCCTACATTTTTGGCAAGGATGATTGACCAAGGTATTACCAAAAATGATGCCAGTCAGCTCTATTTCTGGGCTGGGATGATGGGGTTTGTTGTCTTATTAGGAATTGCTGGTCGGGTGATTTTGACTTATGCAGCTGGTAAGTTAACGACAACTATCGTAAAAGATATTCGGAATGATATGTATGAGAAAATTCAAGACTATTCTCATCATGAATACGAGCAAATTGGTGTTTCTTCCCTAGTTGCCCGTATGACAAATGATGCCTTTGTTTTGATGCAATTCTCTGAGATGGTTTTGAAATTGGGAATTATTACTCCGCTGATGATGGTAGCCAGCGTTGTGATGACCTTGGTTACGAGTCCAAGTTTAGCATGGACAGTGGCGGTCGCTATTCCCTTCCTTATTTTCGTTATCTATTATGTTGCGACTAAAACACGTCCCTTATCCGAAAAACAACAAAAACTGTTGGATACCATTAACCAGTATGTTCGTGAGAACTTAATGGGACTTCGTGTCATTCGTGCATTTACGCGCGAGGAGTTTCAGGAAGAGCGTTTTTCAGATGTCAATGAACAATATACAGAAACATCTAAAAAGCTTTTCAACCTTACTGGGTTGACGGAGCCCTTGTTTGTGCAGATTATCATTGCTATGATCGTGGCAATCATTTGGTTTGCTTTGACTCCTCTACAGGAGGGCAGTTTACAAATTGGGGATTTGGTAGCCTTTATCGAATATAGTTTCCATGCACTTTTCTCTTTCTTGCTCTTTGCTAACTTGTTTAACATGTATCCACGTATGTCGGTATCGAGTCATCGGATTCAGGAAGTCTTGGATATGCCCATTTCCATTTCTAAGAATGAAGATGGCATAACTGAGACTGATTCACATGGTTATTTGGAATTTGAAAATGTGACCTTTGCTTATCCAGGGGAAACGGAGTCCCCTGTTCTACACAATATTTCATTTAAGGCTAAGCCCGGTGAAACCATTGCCTTTATTGGTTCAACAGGTTCTGGCAAGTCTTCCTTGGTCAACTTGATTCCACGTTTCTACGATGTGACACTTGGTCGTATCTTGGTGGACGGTGTGGATGTCAGACGTTACAATCTAAAAGCACTTCGTAGTAAGATTGGTTTTATTCCGCAGAAAGCTCTGCTATTTACCGGAACTATCGCGGAAAACTTAAAGTACGGTAAGGTAGATGCTAGTCTTATGGAGCTTCACGAAGCGACGGATGTGGCTCAAGCTAAAGAATTTATCGAGAGCAAGGAAGAGAAATTTGACACCCACCTTGCTGAGGGCGGAAGCAATTTGTCTGGTGGGCAGAAACAACGTCTTTCGATTGCGCGTGCTATTGTGAAGAAGCCGGATATTTACATTTTTGATGATTCCTTCTCAGCATTGGATTATAAAACGGATGCAATTTTGCGGAGTCGTTTGAAGGAAGTAACGGAAAATGCGACAGTGCTGATTGTGGCCCAACGTGTTGGAACCATTATGGATGCAGACCAAATCATTGTACTGAATGAAGGTGAAATTGTTGGTCGCGGAACCCACAATGAATTGATGGAGAACAACGAGATTTATCGTGAAATCGCGACTTCTCAGCTCAACCGTCAATCTTTGACAGAAGAATAGGAGGAATTATGAAGAATAGATCAGTATTTATCCGTGTTTGGGACTATTTACGTCATTATAAATCTTCAGTATTTTTGGCTGTTTTTCTAAAAACCATTAGCGCAGTGATGAATGCCCTGGAACCCTTCGTTTTAGGACTGATTATTACAGAATTGACTAGAAATCTGTTAGATATAGCAAATGGAGTAGAAGGTGCCCATATCAATGCTTCCTATATTGCCATCATGCTTGCGCTCTATGCCCTTCGTGCCCTTATGTATGAAATCGGCGCCTATGGTTCTACCTATTTCATGACTAAGGCGGTACAGGGAGCAACCAAAGAACTGCGTCAGGATTTGAGTCACAAGATTAACAAAATTCCCATTTCCTATTTCGATAAACACCAGTATGGTGACCTATTAGGTCGATTTACAAGTGATGTGGAGACAGTCTCAAATGCCTTGCAACAAAGTTTTCTTCAGCTCGTCAATGCTGTACTAACCCTTTTTTTAGCCATGTTTATGTGTTTTTGGTTGGATATATCCCTGGCTCTCGTAGTCGCAACCTTGGTTCCAGTGACCTATTTGGGTTCCAAGTTTGTCATGGGCAAGTCCCAGCCCTACTTTAAACAACAGGCGGATGCATTGGGACGATTGAACGGTTTTGTGCAGGAAAATCTAACAGGTTTTAACGTCCTCAAACTCTATGGACGAGAGGAAATCTCTACAGAAGAATTTCGCCAGATTACCGCAGATTTGCAGGAAGTCGGCTTCAAAGCCAGTTTCGTATCAGGTTTGCTCATGCCTTTAGTTCACGGTTTTTCTAATATTGCCTATGTTGTCGTAGCCTTACTTGCTGGTTTGAAAGTCCTAGCAGGTAAACTAACGGTTGGTAACATGCAGGCCTTCGTCCAATACGTTTGGCAGATTTCTCAGCCTGTCCAAACCTTGACCCAGTTGGCTCCTCAGTTACAGTCTGCTAAATCTTCCCTTGAACGCATCTTTTCAGTCTTAGATGAGCCTGACGAAGAAGACGCCAATGCGCTGGAGTTGACAGCTACTCTGACCGGACAAGTTAGCTTTGAACAGGTCGAATTTGGCTATTCAGAAGACAAGCCACTTATCCGTAACTTTAATCTTGAAGTTAAACCGGGTGAAATGGTAGCTATCGTTGGACCAACGGGGGCTGGTAAGACAACCCTCATCAACTTACTCATGCGTTTCTATGATGTCACATCCGGTGCTATCAAGGTGGATGGTCAGGATATTCGTAATATTTCTCGTCAATCCTATCGTAGTCAATTTGGTATGGTCTTGCAGGATGCTTGGCTTTACGAAGGGACGATTAAGGAAAACTTACGTTTTGGGCGTCTGGATGCGACGGATGAGGAAATTGTGGAGGCTGCTAAAGCCGCAAACGTAGACCATTTTATTCGTACCCTGCCTGGCGGTTATAATATGGAAATGAACCAGGAATCCAGCAATATTTCCCAAGGTCAGAAACAGCTTTTGACCATTGCGCGTGCCTTGTTGGCGGACCCAGCCATTCTTATCCTTGATGAAGCGACTTCTTCAGTTGATACTCGCTTGGAACTTTTGATTCAAAAGGCTATGAAACGATTGATGAAGGGGCGGACAAGTTTCGTCATCGCCCATCGCTTATCAACTATTCAGGAAGCTGATAAGATTTTGGTCTTGAAAGATGGGCAGATTATCGAACAAGGTAATCATGAAAGTCTTTTGGCTGACAAAGGTTTCTATTATAACCTCTATCAAAGCCAGTTCAGCCAGTCTAAATAGGGGATAATAGTGTACAGTGAAAAGTATCGATTCAATTGGTACTTTTTCTAAACCTTGTGCATTCTTCCGCTACATGTTAAAATAAATGGATAGAAATACAAAGGAAGTTATCATGAATTATTTTAATGTCGGTAAAATTGTTAATACTCAAGGTTTACAAGGAGAAATGCGGGTTTTATCAGTAACAGATTTCGCGGAGGAACGGTTTAAAAAAGGTTCAGTCCTAGCACTTTTCGATGAAAAAGACCAATTTGTTATGGATGTGGAAATTGCTAATCATCGCAAGGCAAAGAATTTTGATATTATCAAGTTTAAGGGAATGAACTTTATTAATGATATTGAAAAATATAAAGGGTACAGTTTAAAAATCGCTGAAGAAAAACTGACAGATCTTGAAGATGGTGAATTTTACTATCATGAAGTTATTGGTTTAGATGTCTATGAAAATGATCAAGTTATTGGTCAAATAAAGGAAATTCTTCAGCCAGGTGCCAATGATGTTTGGGTGGTTAAGCGAAAAGGAAAGAAAGATTTGCTTTTACCATATATCCCACCAGTTGTGTTGAATATTGATATTCCAAACAATCGTGTAGATGTCGAATTACTTGAGGGTTTGGACGATGAGAATTGATATTTTAACGCTGTTTCCTGAGATGTTTGCCCCGTTAGAGCACTCAATTGTCGGAAAGGCGAGAGAGAAAGGAATTCTCGAAGTAAACTACCATAATTTTCGAGAAAAAGCAGAGAAAGCGCGACATGTTGATGATGAGCCGTATGGTGGCGGGCAAGGGATGCTATTAAGGGCTCAACCAATTTTTGATACAATGGATGCGATTGAAAAGACAAATCCTCGCGTTATTTTATTGGATCCTGCTGGTCGGACATTTAATCAAACCTATGCAGAAGAATTATCAAAAGAAGACCAGTTAATTTTTATCTGTGGGCATTACGAGGGCTATGATGAGCGTATCAAGACACTAGTCACCGATGAAATTTCACTAGGTGATTATGTCTTGACAGGTGGAGAATTGGCGGCGATGACCATGATAGATGCGACTGTTCGTCTCATACCAGAGGTCATTGGGAAAGAAGCCAGTCATACAGATGATAGTTTCTCTTCTGGTTTATTGGAATACCCACAATATACTCGTCCCTATGAATATCGTGGCATGGTCGTACCTGATGTGTTGATGAGTGGTCATCATGAAAATATTCGGAAGTGGCGACTGGAACAAAGTATTAGAAAAACCTATGATCGACGTCCAGATTTACTAGCTTGCTATGAATTATCGGATGAAGAACGCTTCATTTTGGATAAGATCATAGCAGAACAATAATTAGATGAGTTCAAATGAGATGCCTAAATGGGTATCTCTATTTTTTTCAGAAAATGTGTATCATCAGCAATTACAAAAAGAAAAAACCAAACCCCTTTGAAAGGACATGGTTTGAAAAAAGTATGGTATCTATCAGTGGATATTATGGTGTTATTTCATTTAGGAGTCCTTCTGCACTTGTAGTTGGAAGAACGCGAACACGATTAAGACTTAATAAGCCATCCGCTAGACTAGCTAAGCCATTATTTGTAGTTAAACCTAATTTATAACCGGCTTGCTCACTGATGTTTAGGGTATCTTGTGAGTAGCTACCAGATGGATAAGCTACTGCAATAGTCTCTTGATTAAGTTGGCTATCTAAATAATTTTTGGATTGGATCAATTCGCTCATCTGATCATCAGTGCTGCTTACCTCTAAGTCAGGATGATTGACTGTATGTCCTTGGAAAGACATCCCATTTGCTTGCATCTCTTTCATCTGATCAAGGGTTAAATATCCTTCAATTCCATTTTCGGTAAAACCAGTTATTACATTGTTTGTCGCCTTCATGTGGTATTTCACCAAAAGAGGATAGGCATAAGAATAAAAATCCCAAATGCTATCATCAAAGGTTAACCAAACGACCTTTTTGTCCTGTGGAAGAACATTTTCAGTTAGAACTTTATAGGCTTCTTCCGGTGTAAGAGTGTAGTAGCCATTTTCTTCTAAAACTTGCAAATGACTTTCAAAAATTGCTGGTGAGACGATTAAGTTGGCATTTGCTTCCTCTTCAGGAGCCATTTCGTGAATCGCATGGTACATGAGAATCGGTATTTGGACAGGCTCATCCACTTTAACCCAGTTTACAGAACTTGTTTGGGTTGATGAATTGGAATCAGCTGTAGTAGTATTTTGAGTAGATGCTTGACTGCTTGATTGGCTAGAAACAGTAGTCTGTGAAGCATTTGAAGAGCGAGGAATCAAGGTGGGAAGTAGAAGATAAATCAAACTTAGTACAAAAATTGTAAGAAGAGAGAGAAAAATATAATGAATATATTTCTTGGATGGTTTAGGTTGTTTTTTACGTCTACGCGACATGATTGTTCTCCTTTGAGTCTAGATAAATTAATTATATCAAATTATTTGGAAAATTATCAGAATATTTGGTATAATAGTCGAAATACATTTAAATAAGGAGAGAACATGGCTATCAAGGTAGGATTATTGGGATTCGGTACAGTAGCAAGTGGTGTACCATTTCTATTGAAAGAAAATAAAGAAAAAATTGAAAAAGCTGCTGGGGATTCGATTGAAATTGATAAGGTATTGGTAAAAGATGAGGCTGAAAAAGAACGTTTGGTAGCTGCTGGTCACCAATTTCATTTTGTGACCGATATTGATGATATTTTAGATGATGCAGAGATTGCTCTTGTTGTAGAATTAATGGGGCGAATTGAACCGGCAAAAACATTTATCATTCGTGCTTTACAAGCTGGCAAACATGTTGTAACAGCTAACAAAGATTTATTGGCCGTTCATGGTACAGAGTTGCGTTTACTTGCTGAAGAGAAAGGGTTAGCACTTTATTATGAGGCAGCAGTAGCTGGGGGCATTCCTATCTTGCGTACGCTTGTGAATTCATTTGCTGCGGATAAAATTACCCGCATTTTGGGTGTCTTAAATGGTACATCAAACTTTATGCTGACCAAAATGGTAGATGAAGGTTGGACATATGAGAAAGCATTGGAAACAGCCCAAGAGTTGGGTTATGCTGAGTCTGATCCAACAAATGACGTAGAAGGAATTGATGCTGCCTATAAAGCAGTTATCTTGAGTCAGTTTGGTTTTGGGATGACCGTTGATTTTGATGATGTAGGACATAAAGGAATTACCACTATTACGCCTGAAGATGTTGCGGTAGCTCAAGAGCTGGGGTATGTCATCAAACTGGTAGGTGATGTTCGAGAAACAGCTTCAGGAATAGCTGCTGAAGTCTCACCAACCTTTTTGCCTAAGAACCATCCGTTAGCAAGTGTGAATGGAGTAATGAATGCGGTCTTTGTTGAGTCTATCGGTATTGGCCAATCCATGTATTATGGGCCAGGTGCGGGGCAAAAGCCAACTGCAACCAGTGTGATCGCTGATATCATTCGAATTGTACGCAGGATGAAAGATAAAACTGTAGGTAAACCATTTAATGAATATTCTCGCCCTCTTCAATTAGCTATACCAGAAGATGTGACAAGCGAATACTATTTCTCAATTCTGACTCCAGACACAAGTGGAAAAATGTTACGAATTGCAGAGATTTTCCATTCTGAGGGAATTTCATTTAAACAAATCCTACAAAAAGGTACAAAGGACGACACTGCTCGCCTTGTAATTGTTACACATGCGATGAACAAAACACAGTTGGAGCAGGTAACTAGAAAATTAGCAGAAGCGACTGATTTCACACTCGTTAACACCTTTAAGGTTTTGGGGGAATAGTCTATGAAAATTATTGTTCCAGCGACATCAGCAAATATTGGACCAGGGTTTGATTCTGTTGGTGTAGCACTCTCAAAATATCTTGCGGTTGAAGTTCTAGAACATACTAATGAGTGGATTGTTGAGCATCAATTAGAACATGTTCCCTCTGATCAAAATAATTTACTCATCCGGACTGCCCTGACAGTTGCAAAACATATACAACCACATCGTTTAAAAATGGAAAGCGATATTCCCTTAGCTCGTGGCTTAGGTTCATCTAGTTCAGTCATTGTTGCAGGTATCGAACTGGCCAATCAGTTAGGGAAACTTAACCTGAGCCAAGATGAAAAGTTGCAATTGGCTACAAAGATTGAAGGACATCCAGATAATGTAGCTCCAGCTATTTATGGAAATTTGGTCATTTCAAGCTATGTCAACAAAAAAGTTCAAGCAGTTGTAACTGATTTTCCACCAACAAGTTTTGTTGCGTTTATTCCAAATTATCCTCTTCGTACAAGTGAAAGTAGAGGTGTTCTTCCTACACAAATGGGCTATAAAAAGGCGGTTGCTGCTAGTTCGATTGCTAACGTTGCAATTGCAAGCCTTATGTCAGGAGATATTGAAAAAGCGGGTCAACTGATTCAGTTAGATATGTTTCATGAACCCTATCGGCAACTACTTGTTAAAGAGTTTTGTCCGATTAAGCAGTTAGCGCAAGAAATTGGCGCTTATGCAACCTATCTCTCTGGAGCTGGACCGACCGTGATGGTATTGGCACCTGCTGAGAAAGAAGCTGAACTTATTGCGGCGATTGAAGCTCTGCAACTAGATGGCTCTGTCCATTCCCTAACAGTTGATACAAAGGGAATTCAAGTTATTTTATAAATGAAAGTCCAGTTATGGGCTTTTTTTATTTAAAGCTTCAATTTAATATATTTTATTTTCTATTCGTTTTTTATCCGAATTTTTGGTATAATATTCTCCGTATATAACTTGGAAAAGAGAAGGATATGAAAAATAAAATAAGAGTTGAACTTGAAGGCATCGATATCCGTTTTGATGAGCCTTTGAAAGAGTACACATACACAAATGTCGGCGGAGCAGTTGATTATTTAGTATTTCCTCGTAACCGTTATGAAATTGTTCGTGTCATTGAATTTGCGAAACGTGAAGGGATTCCCTGGCAAGTGCTTGGAAATTCAAGTAATGTCATCGTTCGTGATGGTGGTATTCGTGGTTTTGTTATCCGAATGGATAAATTAAATACGGTAACTGTTTCTGGCTATACTATCGAAGCAGAGGCTGGAGCTAACTTGATTGAGACAACTAGAGTTGCGCTATTTCATTCACTGACCGGTTTCGAGTTTGCTTGTGGAATACCTGGTAGCATCGGTGGAGCTGTCTATATGAATGCTGGCGCTTATAGTGGCGAAGTATCGCATATTTTAGTATCTGCACAAATTTTGACGCCTGCTGGCTATGTAGAAACATTAGATAATCGTGAATTACGCTTTGGCTATCGTTCTTCTATTTTACAGGAAAATGGCGCAATTGTTTTATCTGCAAAATTTGCTCTTCGTCCTGGTAATTACACAGTTATCGAGCAAGAAATGGCCCGTCTGACCCATTTGCGTGAGTTAAAACAACCATTGGAATTACCATCATGTGGTTCTGTCTTTAAACGGCCACTTGGCCATTTTGCTGGTCAACTGATAATGGAAGCAGGCTTAAAAGGCTATCGCATTGGTGGTGTAGAAGTTTCTCAAAAACATGCAGGTTTTATGGTAAACGTTGAAAATGGGACTGCAAATGATTATGAAAGTCTCATTAAACATGTCATTGAAACTGTAGAAAAATCTTCAGGCATTACCTTAGAGCGTGAAGTACGTATTATTGGCGACCCTGCCGAAACTCTTTAGCCAATTGGCTACTGTATAAAGAAGGAATTTATGTGAATTGAAAAAGCCGATTATTGAATTTAAACATGTATCTAAAGTTTTTGAAGATAGTGGAACAACTGTTTTAAAGGACATTAATTTTGAATTAGAGGAGGGCAAATTTTACACTTTGTTAGGCGCCTCTGGTTCTGGAAAATCAACTATTTTGAATATTATCGCTGGCTTATTGGATGCAAGCTCTGGCGATATTTATTTGGATGGCCAACGGATAAATGATGTGCCAACCAACAAACGTGATGTCCATACCGTTTTTCAGTCTTATGCCCTTTTCCCTCATATGACTGTCTTTGAAAATGTGGCTTTTCCTCTAAAATTGCGTAAGGTAGATAAGTCAGAAATTGAACGTCGTGTGACAGAAGCCTTACAAATGGTTCGCCTCTCTGGTTATGAGAAACGTTCCATTCAGAAATTGTCTGGTGGACAACGGCAGCGTGTTGCAATCGCGCGTGCCATTATCAATCAACCACGCGTTGTCTTGCTGGATGAACCCTTATCTGCCTTAGACTTAAAACTTCGGACTGAAATGCAGTATGAATTGCGTGAGTTGCAACAGCGCCTTGGAATCACGTTCGTTTTCGTAACGCATGATCAAGAAGAAGCATTGGCCATGAGCGATTGGATTTTTGTCATGAATGAGGGTGAGATTGTCCAATCTGGAACACCTGTAGATATCTATGATGAGCCAATTAACCATTTTGTTGCAACCTTTATCGGTGAGTCCAATATTCTTTCCGGACGTATGATTGAAGACTATCTTGTAGAATTCAATGGCAAACGGTTTGAAGCTGTTGACGGTGGTATGCGACCGAATGAGGAAGTTAAGGTAGTCATTCGCCCAGAGGATTTACGAATTACCTTACCTGAAGAAGGAAAACTACAGGTTAAAGTCGATACACAGCTTTTCCGTGGTGTTCACTACGAAATTATAGCCTACGATGATTTAGGCAACGAATGGATGATTCATTCCACTCGTAAAGCCATTGTGGGTGAGGTGATTGGTCTCAGTTTTGAGCCAGAAGATATTCATATCATGCGCCTCAATGAAACTGAAGAAGAATTTGATGCCCGTATCGAAGAGTATGTTGAGGTGGATGAAGTGGAAGATGGTTTGATTAATGCCATCGAGGAGGAACGCAATGAAGAAAACCTCTAGGCTCTTTGCAATTCCTTATGCCTTATGGGTCTTTCTCTTTGTACTAGCACCCGTTGCTTTGATTATCTTTAAATCTTTCTTTGATATTCATGGCAATTTCACTTTGGCTAACTATCAAACCTATTTTAATTCACCAAATATTACCTATCTGCGAATGAGTTTCAACTCCATTTTTTACGCAGGTATTATTACTTTGGTCACCCTTTTGGTATCCTATCCGACTGCCTATTTCTTGACCAAGCTCAAGCATCGACAACTCTGGCTCATGTTGATTATCTTGCCAACCTGGGTAAATCTTTTGCTGAAAGCCTATGCTTTTATCGGTATTTTCGGTCAACATGGTTCCATTAATCAATTTTTAGAGTTTCTGGGGTTAGGGACTCAACAAATTCTCTTTACAGATTTCTCCTTTATTGCTGTTGCAGCCTATATTGAGATTCCATTTATGATTTTGCCAATCTTTAACGCTTTGGATGACTTGGATAAGAATCTTATCAACGCTAGTCGTGATTTGGGTGCAACTTCTTGGCAAACCTTTTCAAAGGTTATTTTTCCTCTCTCTATGAATGGCGTCCGTTCTGGGGTACAGGCTGTTTTCATTCCAAGTTTAAGCCTCTTTATGTTGACTCGTTTGATTGGAGGTAACCGAGTGATTACTTTGGGTACTGCCATCGAGCAGCATTTCCTCACAACACAAAACTGGGGAATGGGTTCAACCATTGGTGTGGTCTTGATTTTAGCCATGCTCTTGATTATGTGGATGACGAAAGAGAGGAAGAAATAATGAAGAAATTTGCAAATGTCTACTTAACCATTGCCTTCCTCGTGCTTTATTTACCCATTTTTTATCTCATTTTCTATTCCTTTAATGCTGGAGGAGATATGAATGGTTTTACTGGCTTTACCTTGGAGCATTTTTCTTCGATGCTTGGTGACAGCCGACTGATGCTGATTTTAGCTCAGACATTCTTACTTGCTTTCTTAAGTTCTTTGATTGCAACCATTATAGGGACATTTGGAGCAATTTATATTTATCAGGCAAAACTTCGTTTTCAAAATGCCCTCTTGTCTATCAATAATATCTTGATGGTGGCACCTGACGTTATGATTGGGGCAAGTTTCTTGATTCTCTTTACCATGATTGGATTTCAATTGGGGTTTGTTTCTGTTTTACTCAGTCACATTGCCTTTTCGATTCCAATCGTCGTCTTGATGGTTTTACCCCGTTTGAAAGAAATGAACGCGGACATGATTTCAGCTGCATATGATTTGGGCGCAACTCAGCCACAAATTCTGAAAGAAATTATGTTGCCTTATCTGACGCCGGCAATTATCGCGGGTTATTTCATGGCTTTTACTTACTCTTTGGATGACTTTGCTGTAACCTTTTTCGTAACAGGAAATGGCTATTCAAATCTTTCGGTTGAAATCTACTCAAGGGCTCGACAAGGTATTTCTTTGGAAATCAATGCCTTGTCAGCGGTTGTGTTCCTTTTCTCTATCTTGTTGGTAGTGGGTTATTATTTCCTTTCACGTGAAAAGGAGGCCAACTAATGAAACGACTGTATTCATTTTTTGTAGGTATTGTAGCTATTATTCTTGTTTTATGGGGAATCAGCTACAAGTTAGAAGCTGATTCGACACAAGGAACGTTAGATAAATTGGTTATCTATAATTGGGGCGATTATATTGATCCTGAATTACTAGATGAATTTACTGCCGAGACAGGAATTCAGGTTGATTATCAGACTTTTGATTCCAATGAGTCCATGTACACAAAGATCAAGCAGGGGGGAACAATCTACGATTTAGCAGTTCCATCAGAATATATGATTTCCAAAATGACGGAAGAAAATATGCTGGTTAAGCTCGATAAGTCTAAAATCGAAGGTTTGGAGAACATTGACCCTCAATTTATGGGATTGAGCTTTGATAAGAATAATGACTATTCTATCCCCTACTTCTGGGGAACCTTGGGGATTGTGTACAATGATACTATGGTTGAAAATCCTCCTCAAGAGTGGAAAGACCTATGGTCCGACGAATACCGTGATAACATCATGTTAATTGATGGCGTGCGTGAGGTTATGGGCTTTGGTCTACAATCCCTAGGTTATAGCCTGAATTCTAAAAATCCTGTAGAGATTGAAGAAGCAGCTGAACATCTCTACAATCTGACACCAAATATCAAGGCTATTGTTGCTGACGAAATAAAGGGCTATATGATACAAGATGCAGCAGCCATTGCGGTGTCTTTCTCAGGTGAAGCCAGTGAAATGTTGGATGGAAATGAACATCTTCACTATGTCGTGCCATCGAAAGGATCGAATCTTTGGTTTGATAACATGGTAATTCCCAAATCAGCTAAAAACATTGATGGCGCCTATGCTTTTATGAGTTTCATGCTTCGTCCTGAAAATGCATTGCGTAATGCAGAATACGTGGGTTATTCCACTCCAATTCCTGCAGCCAAGGCTATGTTGGATGAAGAAACACAAAGTGATGAAGCTTTCTATCCTTCTGAGGAAACGATGAAGCAGATGGAAGTTTATGATAATTTAGGAAAAGAACTACTTGGTACTTACAATGATTTGTACCTCCAATTTAAAATGTATCGTAAATAATTTGATTGGACAGGTAGCAACATAAATATAAGAATGGGAGTGAGGTTCTTTACTAAGTACTTATTGCTCCCATTTTTTGGGCGTGTATACTATAGAAATAATGGAAAGGAAATTCCAATGGAAAATCACCGGAAAGAAGTTAGTTTTATTTCGCAATCAATCCTCTATTCGGTTCTGCGTGGTAGTATAGTTGGTATTGCTGCTGGTTTAGTGGTTGTTGTATTTCGCTTAGCCATTAAAAAACTATTTGGTGTTTTTTCACACCTCTATCCTCTGGCAACAGACAATCCAATCTATTTACTTCTTATTGGAGGGCTTTATCTGGTTATAGCTTTACTTGTTGGCCACTTGATTAAGTACGAACCCAATGCAAAAGGTTCCGGAATTCCTCAAGTTGAAGCGGAACTAAAAGGATTGATGGATTTAAGTTGGTGGTCAATTCTTTGGAAAAAATTTATCGGTGGCGTTTTATCTATTGCATCGGGCTTAATGCTGGGTCGAGAAGGTCCCAGTATTCAACTAGGTGCTGTAACAGCTAAAGGTGTATCAGTTCTTCTTAAATCCAGTGAAAAGGTGTATCAGTTCTTCTTAAATCCAGTGAATTGGAAAGAAGGAGTTTAATTGCTAGTGGTGCCGCGGCTGGTTTGGCAGCGGCTTTCAATGCCCCAATAGCTGGACTTTTATTTGTTGTAGAGGAAGTCTATCATCAGTTTTCGCGGCTGGTTTGGGTCTCAGCCTTAGCTGCTAGTATCACTGCAAACTTTATTTCCTTACATGTTTTTGGATTAACACCTGTTTTGCACATGCCGGAAGATTTGCAGCTACTATCTCTTGACCAATATTGGATCTATATCTTACTTGGCATTTTCCTTGGGTTTGCTGGATATGTATATGAAGTTGTTATCCTCAACATACAATTTTTCTTTACCATGCTTGCAAAAATCATTCCTCTACCAGCTCCGTATTATAGTGTATTTGCCTTTTTGTTCATCATGCCGATTGGTTATTATTTCCCAAATCTATTGGGTGGCGGGCATCATTTGATTTTAGAGCTTCCACATCTGGATCAAGGGCTACTGACATTAGCAATCTTGATTTTAATACGATTTGTATGGGGTATGATTTCTTATGGTTCTGGTTTACCAGGGGGAATCTTTTTGCCTATATTAACCTTGGGAAGTCTCCTTGGTCTATTTGTTGCACGGTTCTTCCTTGATATTGGTTTCATCAGTCAGGGCCAGATGCTATTGTTTATTGTATTGGGAATGGCAGGCTTCTTTTCAGCGATTTCCAAAGCCCCTTTAACTGCTATTATTCTTGTAACTGAAATGGTAGGAAGTTTGAATCAATTGATGGTCATTGGGTTGGTGGCTTTGAGTTCCTATGTGATAATGGACATCTTAGGTGGCGCGCCTGTCTACGAAGCGATGTTGGAAAAAATTCTGCCAGAAGAAGTAGAACAGCAAGAACATATGACCTTAATAGAGGTTGTTGTCAACGAAACTTTGGATCAAACCTTTGTAAGTGAGTTACGTTTGCCGGATTCATGCTTGATTACCAGCCAAATTCATCACGGAAAGTCTAGGATTGTGAAAGGAAACAGCCAACTTTTTATGGGTGATTCCTTGCTCGTTGCAGTTCCAATTTCACAAATTCATGCCGTTCGTAGGATATTTGAGGGAGATTAGCATTTTTTTAGATTGTCTTAACAAAGAGATGAGAAAAGTCCCAATATTATAATGTTTCTGTTGTCTGGTCAACTTTCTCAATTCTGGAATGATTACATCGGGAACAAAACTCCGAGGTAGCAGACCAATCCGCATTTATTTGGCAATCCAGTAAGCATCTTGCTTGTCAGTTTTCTGACCTGTAATGGCCTTCATGTGGGCTGGTTGAGCAAGTATTACCAGCATGCCAGACAGGTCACCAATAGACACCTGTGCTTTCCATACCAACAGCTTCCACATGAAATTGACTGAGAAAATCGTGGTAAGCACGTAGACCTTTAGTCGTTGTATCAAATGTAGCTAAGTAACACTTTGGACAAGTTGAGGGGAATACAAACGACAATGTCGACTTTATCTACACATGATTATCTATAACAATTCCTTCCTTCTTAAAATTAGAGAGCCTATCTACTGAATTTTAGTCATATTCTTGAGCGCATATTGTGGTTCTTATCAGTAGGGTGGAGTAGTTTTGTCATCATAATTAACATTAATAATGCACCAACAACAAGGCACTCATTAGGTATATAATCTTAGTGAGGGCTTTATGCTTATTTTCATTAAGGACGGAGCCATCATGAATGTCTTGCTCACTCCCTTTTTAGTGTGCATTATCTGTATCTATGGTTATAGATATTATTGATAGCTAGTTATAGTTTGAAGAAATAACTGAATTTTCAGAATATACTTGCGATGCCGACAATTTTATGTTTTAATATATTTATTGGTTTTGCCAATAATGAAGGAGAAAAACTAGGAGGAAAAGTTATGAAAAAGAAAGAAACTTTCTCACTCCGGAAGTATAAAATTGGAACTGTGTCTGTTCTTTGAACAGCTCCCTGTCAAGTGGACAATGAAATAATAAAATTTTAGGCGACGGCCTTGTTCCTCATTTCAAGAGGG